>CADBNB010000038.1 GCA_902795895.1 uncultured Lachnospiraceae bacterium
ATAGGGGAAGTCTACCTTTTTTAAAAAGTACTACCCCAAAACAGAAAAAATTCTAAAAATATAAAAACAGGAGCCTCGCAATAACGATTTATAAAATCGTTATTGCGACAGCCCCCATTCTCATTTATTTTTTATTGATTTATATACTTCTATTCACTCACTTCGTTTTTTTTCTTATCCAAATTGGAAACCATTGCTTCTAGTTTTGCCAAAACGCAATAAATAGTAAATCCCAGCAAGCTTCCCACCGTATTGATAATCACATCATCGATATCTGCAAATCTTCCTGACAAGCCTTCCAAATACTCTATTACACAAACAGTAAGCACGGTGACAACTGTAATTCTTTTGTAATTCCATTTTACATACTCCAATGTCAATGGTACTAACAAACCAAAAGGTAAAAACAGCATAATATTCAAAAATATCTGTTCTGACGCAACCGGGTAATTTGAATGCAAACTTTTCACCGTTTCCACCACCGGAACTAAATTTGGTGTCATAAAATACATAGAAGCCCCTTCACTTACAAAACCAAAAGCATCTGTCAATATGCAGACTGCAACTATGTATGTGTAGAAAATATAGGATGCCATATATGAAAAAATCTTTTTTCTTTTTTTAAAAATATAAATTGTATCCCTTCCAAACATATAAATAAAATAATACCAATGCACATACACTGATAAAGATAGTGATTAATTGCGCCTAAGATTTCCATTTCTAGTCCTCCTTGATGTAAATATTAAGTCAATTTGTTTTGCAAAACAACTATATTATATATATATATATATGTGTCAACAATTATTTGTAACTTTACATTTTTCATCAAAAATGTAACTTGTAACCTCTTCTTACTCATCCTCAAAAACAAACTTATGAAGTTCCGTTTTGTTCTTATCAATATCAGGCACTAATACTGCCTGATTGTTAATACGCTGTGATGTAAAGGAATTATCAACCGGTATTCGGTACTGTTCAATGTCTGTAACTCCCATTCTTACTGCATCTACCATATAAGAAATTATCTGGTCATTGTTAAGATCCGTTGTTACATATGGCATAATTTCCTCTGCAAGCTCCAATAACCGGGTTGAGGATTTTGACTTAAGTTTTGTAAACATGGACTGCATAACTGTTCTCTGTCTTTGTGTTCGTCCAAAATCTGCTGCCGCATCCTGACGAATTCTTGTGTATGCCAATGCCTGTTGTGCATTTAACGTCTGTTTTCCCGGTACTACTTTCGTTACAGTACCATGCTTATATGCCCTAATAAGATAATTTGCCTCCGCTTCCGTAAGTTCAACTTCCACCCCGCCAAGGGCTTTGATTACATGCTTAAAGGCGCCAAAATCTACCAACACGTATCCATCCAGCTGAATATCGAAATTATAGGCAATGGTCTTATATAGCAGTTCAATGCCGCCATAGGAATAAGCTGCATTAAATTTAGCTTTCCCGTGATTAGGAATATCTACGTACATATCACGCATAAGGGAAGTAAGTTTTAACTTACCATGTTTTGTATCCATTGTACCAATCATAACGCAATCAGAACGACCACTTTCAGACCAACTTTCCCTTTTATCTGCTCCTACAATCAAAATATTTTTTATACCTTCTGACGAAACAAGATTTTCTGTCGGTATGTCTAATTCCTGAAGATTTATGGTTGATTGATTTCTCTTATTCAATGTAGTAACCATCTGTGCATGAAAACGACCTGCAAAGGTTCCAGCCACAATAGCAGTCAGACAAAACATTGCCACTAACATTCTCCGAAGAAACGCTTTTATATTCTTTCTCTTTTTCACTTTCTTTGGACGACTCTTCATCTGTTGTTTCGAAACAGTAATTTGTTCCTGCTTGTTTTCGTTTTCTTGCTTTGCCTGTTTTTTCAATTCCTGTTTCTTCAAAGAATTTGCCGATGTTTTCTGAGAATATCTTTCTGAAGGTTTTCTTTGCCTTTGATTTGTAGGAACTGTCCTCGTTTTTGATTTTCCTGAAGCAGCTTTTCTTCTTTGTCCGTTTCCTGCCACTTTTGTACCAGTAGTTTGTTGTCTCTTTTCAACATTTTGCTCTGTTTTTTGTTTTTTTATCCCCTGACCACGCCGTTCTATGTTTTTTTTCTGACCAGCATCTAATGTTTTAGCAGTCTTTTTCTGTCTTTCTACATCAAAATTTTTGATTGTTCCGGAACGTGGTCTTTGATTTGTAATTCTCTCCCCACTCTGATCTACCTTTCTTTTTCTCTGAAAGGAAGACTCAAACTGAAGTTCTCTATCATTTGAGCCTGAACCTAACTTTCTTTGTTTTTCCTCTTTTCGAAAATCAGGGATAGAGACACTTCTTTTTCTTTGTTCATCCAACTTTTTTTCCTCCTAAACTAACAAAAAGACACCAACATTTCGTATCAAGCCGGACTTCCAAAAACCATGGTGGAACAATTTCACTCTTCGTTCAAACCAATTCATACTGTGCAAAGAGGCAAAATCCCGAATAATACTTGCCTGTTCCTCTGTCATCTCATCCTGATACAAATTTAGTAATTCAAATGCCTGTCTTTCATCTTCCACCAGCGATAATTTCTGCTCTTTCAAACTTAATAAACGTTCCACGGTGTATTTTGCATACGTTTTACCTCCTACCACATTTCTTGCATGCTGCCTGTAATTAATGGTCGGCTCATCCACATACACAATTTCGCCAAAGGCTGCTGCAATCAATGCAATCCACCAGTCATGGTATCTGGCACGGGTAGGTATTTTTCTCATTTTATTTGCAACGGCACGGTTAAACATCATTGTACAACCGATTAATTTATTCTCTATAAGCAAATGTGCCAAATCATGTTTTTTTGCTTGTAATCCCGTATGCCTAAAGAAAGAAGAATCCAATGTACGCATCACACCATCTACCACTTTTGCATCTGTAAATACTGCAATTGCCTGGTTTTCACCAATTTCCTGTTCTTTCTCTTTCATTGCCTCTAATGTTCGTTCTATCTTATGTGGCATCCACACATCATCCTGGTCACAAAACATAATGTATTTTCCGTCAGTTCTGGTTACGCCATCCAGAAAATTTAATGTCACACCCATATTTACTGAATTTTGATGAGCAATGATTTTATCCGGATATCTGCTTTGATATGTTTCAATAATATCTAAGGTGCGATCGGTTGAACCATCATCGCAAATATATAAGGTCCAATCTGTAAATGTATTTTCTAAAATAGAGTCTAATTGTTCTTCCAAATATTCTGCTCCATTGTAAGTTGCCAGCACAATACTAACTTCTGACATAATTGCTCCTCCTATTTCTATTTCCAATACGATTTTTGACTACTACATGCTCTTACAAACCATTTTGGTAAGCGGTCATATTTCTTTCCAAAACGGTAACCTAAAAACTTGCAGCCACTACTCCAGATAAGTGTAATGATTAGCCACGGTTTTCCCTTTTTCATCAGGTATTTTGCGGTATTTTTTACTAATTTCATACCCTCGCCCTCCGCTTTTACCCGATCAAAGATTTCTCTGTATTCTCTATGGGAAACTCCAAGGTCAAAATTTCTTTGAAACTGCTGTTTTCCTGTGTATTTATGAGCATGATACACTTTTGCATCCGCCGCATAATATACACTGTAGCCTGCATCCAATATTTTCGACGCCATAATGGTATCTTCATTAAAAATGGTTTTTGTCACAAATCCACCAAGTTCCATATATTTCTCCCGACGATATGCTGCGCAAACATCAGAACAAAAATATGCTTTTATGCCAAGTCTGTCAATATCTTTTTTTGTCTTTTCCAACGGCTTATCAGGATAGTTAAACACCCTTGTGTAATGTTCGATTATGCCAACTTCCTCAGTTGCTAATTGTCTTGCAAAACTTACTGCCACTTCTTCTTTCTGAAATGGCTTTATCAGTTCTTCCAGCATCTTTTCATCTGCCGGTACTGCATCCTGTGTCATCATAACTACAAATTCTGCATCCGACATTTCCACACCCATATTCCTCGTGCCGCCGTGATTAAATTCACTTTGTGGTATTTCTGTTACTTTAATGTTTGCATACTGTGCACATCGAGGTGTTACATCCGTAGTCTTTGTTCCTGTAGGTATGGTGTCAATGACATGTATTTCATTCGGCTTAAGTGTCTGTTTTTCTAACATACGTAACAACCGGTCAAACTTTTCATCCGGTTTGTAAGTCGGTATGACTACATCTACCTTTGATTTCCATGCTTCCATTTTTTATCTTCTTTCTGTGTTTTTTAATTATTACCCAATCTCCACTTACATAATTTCATGTGTTTTTACTGTTTTGATTTTCAATTTCTAATCCGCGTTGATTAAATATATGTTTACCAATTTTCCAATAATTCTTTCACAACAACTACTGCTTCCTGTGCGTCTTTCGAATATCCGTCTGCACCGATTTCATCACAGAAACTTTGTGTAATTACGGCACCTCCGATGATGACTTTTACATCTAATTTACGTTCTTTTACCATATCTACAACCACCTGCATCTGCATCATGGTAGTTGTCATAAGAGCTGATAATCCAATAATCTTGGCATTTTCTTTGATGGCAGTTTCTACGATCAATTCAGATGGTACATCCTTACCTAAATCGATAACGCGATAACCGTAGTTTTTAAGCATCAATACTACAAGATTTTTTCCAATGTCATGAATATCACCTTCAACCGTTGCCATAACGATAGTCACTGCATCTTCGTCATTATCCTTTGACTGAAGCATTGGTTCTAAGTAATCAATGGCTGTCTTCATGGCTTCTGCGCTACTGATTAACTGTGGCAGATAATAGATACCTTTATCAAATAATGTTCCCACATGGTTAATGGCAGGAATCAGCATAGTGTCAATGATTTCCGATGGTTGTGTTCCCTCTGCCAGCATATTTTTCACAAGGTCAACAATACCTTTTCGATTTCCTTTTACCACAGCTTCGAAAACTACATTTCCATTTTTCTCCTCAACGCCACCGGCAACCGTTGTTTCCGTGGTAGTCATGGTCATTTTTCTTGTAGATACACGCTCAATATATCTTGTGTCAGAATCCTGACGGTTAAGAAGCAAATCACATGCTACCGCCACGTTCATAAGCAATGCCTGTGACGGATTGGCAATGGCCATGGTAAGACCTTCCTTAATGGCAAATGCCAGAAATGTACTGTTTACGAAAATTCGCTCCGGCAATCCAAAAGAAATGTTTGATAAACCGCAAATAGTAGCTACTCCAAGTTCATTTTTACAATAACGGATGGTCTCCATCGTTTCGATGGATGCTCTCTTATTGGCACCGATGGTGTTTACAAGACCGTCTACTACTACGTCTTCCTTCGTCAAACCAAAACTCTCGGCTCTTGCCATAATTTTTCCGATAATTTCTTTCTTCTCCTCCACATTTTTTGGAAGTCCTTCATCCGAAAGTGGCAAAAGAACGAACATGGCACCATATTTTTTTGCAATCGGTATCAATTTTTCAAACTTTTCTGACTCTAGGGAAATAGAATTTAACAAAGCTCGTCCCGGATAAATTCGAAGCGCCTGTTCAATAACGTCAATCTTACTTGAGTCAATACACAAAGGAACATTGGCAATCATAGTTAAATGATTGATGACATTTAACATGGTTTCCATCTCGTCAATTCCGTTCATTCCTACGTTTACGTCAAGAATATTTGCTCCAAGTTCCACCTGCTCCTCGGCAAATTTCGTAACAATATCAAGTTTGCCTTCTCTTAATTCTGCCTGCAGATCTTTCTTTCCTGTAGGATTGATACGTTCTCCAACTACAAGAAAATTTCCGTTATCAATATCAATTTCTAATGTGTTTCGTTCGGTAGTCAATGCACGGATTTTCTTTGAAGAAATCTCCGGTGCCGGCTTATCTTTAATCATGTCCGCCAGCATACGGATATGGTCAGGAGTCGTTCCACAACATCCACCCACAATAGAAACACCCTGCTCTAACAGTATAACCATTTCTTTGGCAAATATCTCCGGCGTCATGTTAAATACTGTTTCTCCGTCCACAAGTTCCGGCAATCCGGCATTTGGCTTTACAATAATAGGCACATTGGCAACTCTTCTCATTTCTGCTACCATGCGGTGCATTTTATCAGGTCCTGTGGAACAGTTAAGACCTACTGCATCTGCTCCTAAGTTTTGCAATACGATAATAGCAGTCTTTGCATCTGTACCAAATAATGTTCTTTCATCTTCATTGAAAGTTAAGGTTACCATAATCGGCAAATCACACAGTTCTTTAATGGCAATGACTGCGGCACGACATTCCTGCAAACTCATCATGGTTTCCACAACAAACAGGTCTACCCCTGCTGCCAATAAAAATTCCACCTGTTCCTTGTACACATCAACAAGTTCCTCAAACTGCAAGGTTCCAAGAGGATACAGCTGTTCTCCCGTCATGGTAAGATTTCCCGCCATGTATACCTTATGATCCGCATTTGCCTCTTCAATGGCCTCGCGACAAATCCCCACCAACTGATGGTTCATTTCCTCAATCTTATCCTGCAAATCATACTCTCCAAGTTTTATACGGTTACAACCAAACGTCGGCGCATAAAGAATATCAGAACCGGCTTCAATATACTCCTTTTGAAGTCCTTTCATAATCTCTTTATTTTCTATAATCCACTGCTCCGGACAAATTCCGGTAGGCATTCCTCTCTTTTGTAAATTAGAACCTGTGGCTCCGTCTAACACTACAATCTTTGACTGTACTAATTCTAAAAATTCACTTTTTGTCACAGATGTTCACTCCTTTTTATCTAAACGCAGGATTACATGATTCTGCACACTAATCCACATAGCTTACAAATGTATTTCCTGATTTTTCAAACATATTCTCTCCCGCTTTCATACCAACGGTTTTACTCTTTCCGGTAACCGGATCAATATATGTTACGGAAGTTTCTGTATATTCTGTAATTACAACAAAGGTGTTGTTCTCTGTCAATGCAATTACCGGTCTTCCTCCACTGACAAAGTATAGCACTTCATCCAAAGTACATCCTTTCAGATTTACTACATCTGAAGTCTCATCCATGTTTGCCTTTAGTAAACTGTATACGGATTTGTCACTCTCAGATAATTTCTTGCTATCACAGGAAACATGATTATATTTTAATACCATAGACAGGCAGGCTCCCTTTGTATTGGTTCCGCCACCCATGGTCACTGACTCTATATTTCCAATGGCATTGTTTTTATACTTTCCTGCTCTTTCATATACAACCTGATTCTTGTTGTTAATCACGGCACCCATACTTTCTTCTGCTGCCATGATTGCCTTATTCGGACTTTGGAATGACTCCGTAATTACGCCTTCTGCATAAACATAATACTTACGAATACTGTCAAGCTCATTATCCAGACGTACCACACTGTTTTCTGTGATTACGGTCTGTTTTGATGTTTGCAACGTAGGTTTTGCCTCGATTTTAATGCCATTTGCCATTTGCAGATAACGAATAACTAAACCATTTTCCAGTGTTTTGCTACTTTTTCTTTTTTCAGAAACACTCTCTGTGGCATGACTTTGAATACTCTCGTCATTAACCTTTGTGTAAGTCCCCATAGACTTCTTTGCACATTCCATTTTAATGACATTGTTCTTAACTTCGGCGCTAATTACGTAAACGCCATTTTTCTCATATTCTTTAAGTACATTTCCTTCTTTGTCCACAATAACTACTTTGTACATAGGAAACATATCTGAACCATCTATATTTTCTGCTATATCTCCAGTTTTTGCAAGACCATACACAACATTTGTATCAATAGTTCCAATAAGTTTGATACATTCACCTTTTCCGGCTTTAATTTTTCTCTGTTTTTTTGTTTCCAAATCCAACATTGTGATGTTTTTCGTCTTTTGCTGCCATGCTAACATTCCCACTTCTTTCACATAACAATACTCGTCCTGAGAAATGTTTTTTGCAATTGTCTGAAGCTCTTTTGAAACTTCATCATAACAATACACGCTGTTATTCATTGCAAAATAAAATGCGTTGGCACCATTTACATATGAAAACTCATCCAAATTCTCTTTCAGGATCTGATATGTGGTATCCATCGGAATAAAAAGCTGTTCTTCCAGTCTCATATCTGTTGCGATATATTTATACCACAACATTCCCACACAGCCTTCATAGTCACCGGAATTCATATATCCATATACACAGAAATTCATATTTCCGTCATCGTCAATACTCATAATTTTGATATCATGCTGATTGTATCCGGCTCTTTTATAATCCTCGCTGTCACCTAAAAATGAAAATACCTGATGCATGGTGTTATCATTTGCGGAATACTGCCATAATTCTCCTGATTGAGCAATGGCAACCCTATTATCATTTTCCGAATATAACACATTTGTCCCTGTGGAATCGATGACACCCAAGTCAAATTTCTGACTGCCTAAGTCTAAGTTATCAAAGCTAAACATACTCTGCATATCTCTCTCAAACTTTAACAGATACATACGACCGCCAGAATAACGCACACGATAGAATTCTTTCACATTACAGATTTCTTTCTTTGAATCAGCACCATTGATGGAAACATAATATTCCATACAGACTGCCGCTGTTTCCGTGTTATATTCTTTGATGGTTGGCACAACGTCAGAAATCACTTGTGGAGATAAATTGCCCCATCCAACCAATGCCTTCGAAGATTTAATATCTACATGGGCGTAGTCTTCTCCATCCACGAAATCTGTTGCATAACTTTCTAAATATTGAGAAATGTTATTCACACCATTTTTCTTTAATGTATTGTTGTGAAAGTCTGTTATAAATGTCATTTTTTCCTGAAGGAAACTATCTGAATAATATTTCAAATGGGTAAAATAATGTATCTTTTTACCTTCTTTTGTGATGGCTGTAATTTTCATGGCATACTCTTTTCCCTGATCAAGAGTCGTATCAAACACAACCGTAATTACTTTTCCTTCTTTTGTATCATCAATGACAGAAACATCATTTGCCTCCATCAGGGTACTGTCGTTCACTTTTCGAAGTTCGTATTTTATTTTTCTGATTTTTAAACTGTCTTCCGACACAAGAAACTGAAGTTTTTTATCAATCCCCACCGGCGTCATGGATTCACGGTTAAGAGACGCCTTTAAATTGCTATTGTATCCATGAAGTTCGTTTATATCATATCCCTGTGTCCGAACTGTCATAATAGGAAATGAAGGATTTGCCGCTTCAATACATTTCACGGAACCTACCCCTTTTGTCTCCTTCATATTTCCCCCAAAAAACAATGCAGAACCTACAAAAAACAAAACAAATATCAATGCTCTGTATACATGTTTCATATCCTTAATCCTCTTCCCTTAATAGTTTTCCAAGTGTAATGTCTGAATGAAGCATTTTCGCTACATTTTCGTATTCTTCCCATTTTTCCGGAAGAAATGTCTGTTTGGATTGCTTTACACCACGAATTAAAATATTCTTCGGTGTGTGCTCCATGTCGATAAATTCAAGTATCTGTGTCTTATATCCTCTGCTTTCCAGCAAATTTGCACGCATGGCATCCGTAAACAAAGCAGCAGTTCTCTCTTTAATGAGTCCATACTGAGTGATGCTTTCCATCCCCTCAATATGCAATGTTTTGTTCATTTCATGCTGACAACATGGCACAGAAAGGATTACCCCAGCCCCCCACTTAATGGCTTTATAAAGGGCATAATCCGTGGCTGTATCACAGGCATGAAGCGTCACTACCATATCTACTGCATCCACACCTTCGTAAGATGCGATATCTCCTTCTAAAAATAACAGCTTTTCATAGCCATATTTTTTGCTAAGTTCGTTACAATTACGGATGACATCTTTTTTCAGGTCTAATCCGATAATTCTTACATTGTAGTTTTTCAATTGATTCAAATAATAATACATGGCAAAGGTTAAGTAAGATTTTCCGCATCCAAAATCAAGAATCGTCACTTCCCTATCCTTTGCAAGTTCCGGCAAAATATCCTCGATAAACTCTAAAAAACGGTTAATCTGACGGAATTTGTCGTATCTTGACTGTACGATTTTTCCTTCTTTTGTCATTACCCCTAAATCTACAAGAAAAGGAACCACTTTTCCTTCTTCTAAAATGTATTTTTTCACTCTGTTATGGGATAAATCCATTTTAAATTCTAATTCTTTTCCCTTTTTCTTCTTTCGCTTTAAGGTTACTTTCCCTTTTTTACTGATTAAGCCTGTAATTTCCTCGTTTCTCGTCTTTAGCTGTAACTGCTTAAAGTACAAATCCTCTTTCGAAAACCACTTCTCACAAGCCTCAATCAATTCATTTTTGCTCATGTTTTTGTGGAATACCTGTTTTCCAATATATGAAGTCGTCTGAAATTTCAACCGGTCTTTCAAAAGAAGAGGACGGATCTTCACTTTTTGTATTTCTTCTGTTTTCATCGAATTGCTAAATATACCTTCCATAAAATCTATGGTTAAGATTTCATCTAATACCTGTCTTATCTGCTCATCCATGCTCTTCTTTCCTTTCTTAATCCTTCCTACGAAAGCAATGATAAATTGACTAAAACCATTTCACTCAAACTTCCACGAAAAACCACCTGACAGTCTTTTCTGATTCCATCATGAATGAAAGTAGTTTTGTTATGCTGAAATAAACCCAAAATGTTCCAGCGCGTAGGCAACGCCGTCTTCCTCTACTGACTTTGTCACAAAATCCACCCGTTTCTTTATACTTTCCGCACTATTTCCCATGGCAACACTGACTCCTGCAAAATCAAGCATGGAAAGGTCATTTGTACTGTCACCCATTGCCACCATGTGTTTCTGCTTGATGCCTAAATGTTTTCCTACGCAATCCATACCTGTTGCCTTGCTGTGTCCCATAGGAATCACTTCATAAAAATCATCTGCCCTTTTTATAAAATCAAATTCCTCTTTTAATTCCTGATGCAAAGTTTCAAAATCACTATCTTCATTTAACCAGATGCTAAACTTTTGAAATGTTGGGGTTTCATCCTGCCAAAAACGGCATTTTTCGTTTACTTCTTCCCCAAAATACTCTTTCACCACAAGTAATTTTTCATTTCTCGTCTTATTGGATACATAAAAATGCTCTGGTCCCTCCAATATTGCCTCTATATTGCATTTTTCCAACAAATCCGTAATTCTCTCTGCTTCTTCTCCCAAAATATCCTTACGAAGCAAATTTCGTCCTCTAAAATCCACATATGTTCCGCAGCCACAAACTGCCCCATCAAAGCCAACTCCCATAATCTCAGGATCCAATTCCGCAAAACTACGACCGGTATTTAAAAAGGCAAAATGTCCATTTTTTCTAGCCTTTAAAACCGCCTCTTTTGTTTCATCAGATACCTCCCCTGTAACGTCATCTCTCAGTGTTCCATCGATGTCGAAAAATAACAAGTATGGCTCCATTTTCTTCTTCCTTTCTTTTTTATGTTCTATCGGATTCTCCTTTTCAGTCTACTGTGGCATTTGTATTTCCATATCTTCCACCGAAGGTAAGTCCGGGTACTCAATCCCTACAAGAAATAATCCCATTGGTGGCGCACAGGCACCTGCCGACTGGCGGTTCTTTAACTCTAACATTTCCTTAATCTGCTCCGGCTTATAGTAACCGGTTCCCACCTGTAACAGGGTTCCTGTAATAATTCTCACCATGTTATATAAGAAACCATTTCCCCGAATCCGAAGGATGATTTCATCTCCTTCCTTCCGAAGATCCAAACTGTAAATGGTACGAACTGTTTCCGTCACTTGTGTTTTCGCCGAACAAAAACTCTTAAAGTCATGCTCTCCAATAATATACTTTGCACCTTCCCGCATAGCTTCCATATCCACATTCCAATGAAAATGGTAGGTGTAAAAACGTTTCGAAGGAATGGCTATTTTTCTGTTTAATATATGATACTCATAAGTTTTAATGCTGTCGCAATGTCTTGGATGAAAATCATCCGGCACAAGCCTTGACGACTGCACACGAATGTCCCAAGGTAATCTGGCATTTAGAGCCGGCGCAAACTTTTCTGCCGGTATCTGACTTTCCGTGTCAAACACTGCCACATTTCCAAGAGCATGCACTCCTGCATCGGTTCTACTAGCACCAATTACCTTAATCTCTTCCTGACAAAGCTGGCTTAATGCCTGATTGATTACGGATTCCACCGTAATTTCCTTCGGCTGTATCTGCCACCCGTGATAATTGGTTCCATCATAGGATATATCTAATTTCACTCGTTTCATGAATGAATGTTCCTTTCTATCTGCATTCCATATTTCTTTACAGCTTGACTATTTGAGCAAATATTCCTGCTGTATGGCGGATTACGAATACATGTAAACAAAACTATGTTAACAGCCAGTTTAAAAAAATTCACCACTTATGATAGTGCCAAATGACTGACACGCAATTTCACTCCACAGGATATGGTATCACACTCCAAATGGTAGGTAAATAGTGAAGTGCCTCAATAAGTGTAACAATATATAGCAGTACCACAAAATACCCTAAAATATCAATCATATGATACTTTAACGGTCTCATCTTCGTTCTTCCTTTTCCACCACGATAACATCTGGCTTCCATTGCCATAGCAAGGTCATTGGCTCTACGAAACGCAGCCACAAACAATGGCACAAGCAGTGGCAGCATTGCCTTTGCCTTTTTCATAATTCCACCGGTTTCAAAATCTGCACCTCTGGCAGTCTGCGCCTTCATAATCTTATCCGTTTCTTCCAGTAAAATCGGAATGAAACGGAGGGCGATGGACATCATCATTGCCATTTCGTGTACCGGTATCTTCACCCGGTTTAATGGTCGAAAAATCTTTTCCATCGCATCCGTCAATTGGTTTGGCGTCGTAGTAAATGTCATCATAGACGCCCCAAATACTAGAATACACATACGAAATACCATAAAAAACGCTTTTCGTATTCCTTCTAATGTTACAGTTATTATACCATAATGAAACAACACATATCCATCGGTACAAAGTATATGGATACCCATTGTAAAAATTAATAATACCGCCAATGGTTTTAAACCGCGAACAATAAATTTCACAGGCACTTTGGAAAGTTTAACGATAAATGCCAAATATAAAAAACAAACCATCAATCCAACAAATCTGGAAAAACAAAATACGGATATCATATAAACCATCGTTGCGATAAATTTTAGTCTCGGATCTAATTTATGTATGATGGATTCTTTTTCATAATATTGTCCAATGGTAATATCACGTAACATAGTTTCTCCTTTCTTTTGTCTGTTCTTATATCTCTATACCTTTATTAAACATAATAACAATGTCGGGTTTGGGTGAACTACCCATTGTCTGAAGCCAATGGGCTTCCTGCTTCGCCGACCTCGTAACCTACTATCTCCACAGGCGTTAATTTGGGCAGTCCCTGCCCTATTTATTATTGGTTTTATGCTATTTGTCTTAATCCTTCTGCCAGTATATTTTTCGCTGCATTCGAATCCCTGTCATGCTTTGCTCCACAGACAGGACATATCCATTCCCTTACCGACAAATCTTTTGTATCTGTATTTTGATAAGCACATACGGAACATAACTGACTGCTGGC
>CADBNB010000039.1 GCA_902795895.1 uncultured Lachnospiraceae bacterium
CAATACCGCGGTCGCGCTAGAGTTTTGCAAGCAAAACTCTTTGTCCATCAGATAGCTATATCAACGCTGTGGCAAAGTACATGAAAAACAAGATTGCCAAATTGAAATGTAAAAAACAAAAGATAAAATAAGGATTTATGTGGAAAATATACAAATAATACTTTTGAAATATGATTGTAATATGAAAAAAAGAGAAAAAACATCATTTTGTTCAAAAAAATTGACTTTATTGGGAATTTTTAGGTATAATATCCATGAAACATTTTAGAAATATATATGTAAAAATTAGGAGGTTGTGTGAGATGAACAGAAAATGGCGTAAAAGCCTGATGGCGATTATGCTTGTGATTGCATGTGTTATTACACTTGTACCACAGGGACAGATCGTTTTCTCTGAGCAAAAGATAGCAGCAGCAGTTGCTAAGCCAAGTACCGTTGCAAACGATACTTCAAAATCTTTATGGGCAGATGGAAGCTCATATTCTGATGACAATAACAAAGACTTAATCAAATGGAGAAAGATTGACAGTAAATATTATTTGTTTTTACCATCTTCAGTGGATTTAAACAACTTAGTGTTATGGCATTCTTTTTCTACTGATGCTTATGTAAATGGTAGAAAAATCGTAAATGGTGAAGCTACAAATGTATTTGCTAACGCAGGAAATTACACATTGTATGCTGAGAATACATCTTACAGTTTAGTTGTTATGAAATCAAAGAACATCAATACAATGTTTCTTACTACATCAACTGGAAACTTAGATGCAGTAAACAATAGCCAAAAGCACACTGTATCAGATTCTGGTGAGATTGTTTGTGTAGATAAGGCTGGAAACATTGAAAGTGGAGTTCTTGATTCTATCAAAGGTCGTGGAAACTCTTCATGGAAAGCATGTTATGAAGGAAACTTCGAAAAGCGTCCATATGGACTTAAAGTTTACAAGTTAAACGAAAAAGGAAAGAAAAAAGGAATTCCTGTATTTGGTATGGAAGCAGCAAAGAAATGGTGCTTACTTGCAAATGACTTTGATCAGGCATTGATTCGTAACAAGTTTGTTTATGATTTATGTGAAGATGCAGGTATGGCATTTACTCCAGAATCAGAATTTGCTGATGTTTATGCAAACGGTAGATATTTAGGAAGCTACCTTGTAACAAACAAAGTTGAAGTAAATGATACAAGCGTTGATATTACAGACTTGGAAAAAAAGACAACAGACGCAACTGGTAAGGAAGCAGAAGAGTTTGCTAATAATCGTAGCGTGTCAAAAGGTGGATTGTATGACGTAACAGAAGGTGCATACAAGTATGTAAATGGACCTACAGATCCTGCTGATATTACAGGTGGATATTTATTAGAGTTTGAACTTGATGATAAGGGTGAAAGATACGATCAGGAAATTTCAGGTTTCGTATCAAACAGAAGACAGCCGGTTGTTATTAAGAGTCCTGAATATGCTACAAAAAATCAGGCTAAATACATTTATAATTACTTCCAAGAGATGGAAGATGCCGTTTATTCAAAAAGCGGAGTGAACAGTTTAGGAAAATCATACAAGGATTATATTGACCTTCAGTCTGCAGCAGAGATGTACATTATTGAAGAATTATCAAAGGATAATGACGCAGTTGCTACAAGTTTCTACTGCTACAAGGATGAGAACGGAAAATTATTCTTTGGTCCTGCTTGGGATTTTGACTGGTCATTTGGTGGCTATAACAAAGAAATCTTTACAAGTACAACTGGGGATTATGTAAGAAATAAGACTATTTACAGACATAATGGAAAAAATACTGATATTAACTTGATTGGAACATTGTACAATAATAGTACAGAATTCCAGGATTTGGTTTGTAAGGTATGGAAAGAAAAATTTGCTCCACTTCTTAAAGTTTCTATTGGAGGAACTAGTGCATATTCAGCAAATGTAAAATCAATTGATGTATATAAGAATATCGTTGAGAGTTCTGCTGCTATGAATTACAAACGTTTCCCAACATTAAATAATACCATTTGGGGAAGTACACCAACAGGAAGTACATATTCAGATGCAGTTAAATATTTTAAAAACTTTGTAGCAGGACGTTACAAATATATGGACAAAGTATATGGTGGAAACGTATCATCAACAACTTTGTATTTTGACAATAGTAATGTGAACTGGTCAAATGTATATGCATATGTATGGAACAATGCAGATGGATCAGATGCAACAGAACTTACAGGCACAAAAGTTGCAAATAATATTTACAGTTTTACAGTTAGAAACTATGCAAATATTATCTTCAAAAATACTTATGGAACATGGAATAAGCAGACACAGGATATTTCAATTGGTTCACTTACGACGAATTGCTATAAACCAAACAATTCATATACAGACAACAAGATAAATAGTGGAACTTGGTATGATTATAATACACCAACACCAACCGTTTCGGTAACACCAACAGCTTCGGTTCCTCCTGTAAATGGAAATGTTTACTTTGACAACAGCAATGTAAACTGGTCAAATGTATATGCATATGTATGGAACAATGCAGATGGATCAGATGCGACAGAACTTACAGGAACAAAGGTTTCAAATACTGTATATCGTTTTAATCCAAAAGGATATTCAAATATTATCTTTAAGAATACTTATGGAACATGGGACAAACAGACAGCGGATATTGCACTTGCAAGTATTCCTGCAAACTGTTTCAAGGCAAATAATTCATACACAAATAACAAGATAAACAGTAACACTTGGTATATTTATATAGAAAATACTGTATCACCAACACCAACAGGAATACCAACACTAGTACCAACAGCTACAGTTAAGCCAACGGCAACTGTGAAACCAACTGTAACTCCAACATCAACACCAAATAAGGATCTTATTTATTTTGATAATACTTATGTAAAATGGTCAAATGTATATGCATATGTATGGAATTATGCAGATGGATCAGATGCAAAGGAAATTACAGGAACAAAGGTTGACGAAAATGTATATCGTTTTAGTACAACAGGATATGCATACATTATCTTTAAGAATACATTAGGAAGCTGGGATAAGCAGACAGAAGATATTGTGATTGCTGACATGCCTAATAACTGCTTCAAGGCATATAATGGATATACTGACAATAAGATTAATAGCTGGTCATGGTATGATTTTGTAGAAGAAACAACAGCACCAACGAATTCGCCAGTTGTAACACAGGTACCTGGTAATACAGTTACGGTTTACTACAACAAATCAAGCTGGAGCAATGCATATATGCATTATAATGCAACAGGATCTTGGACAACAGTTCCTGGTGTTGCAATGTCAACAAGCAATAGAAGTGATTATAAATGGATGATTACGGTTACTTTATCAAATGTGTCTTCATTGAAAGCTTGCTTTAACAATGGTAATGGAACTTGGGATAATAATAATTCTAATAATTATATTTTAACACCAGGTGTTTACGGAATTACAAACGGAAATGTAACTGTATTGGGAAATGTTGTAACAGTAGCACCAACAAAGACACCAACAGTAGCACCAACAAAGACACCAACAGTAGCGCCAACAAAGACACCAACAGTAGCGCCAACAAAGACACCAACAACAGCACCAACGCAGACACCTTCTACAAATACAGTGACTGTATATTACAATAGAGGTTCGTCTTCTAGCTGGACTGATGTAAATGCACATTATAAAGTAAATGGTGTATGGACAACATCACCTGGTGTACGTATGGAAAAAGTACGTGCTGGATATTGGAAAATCACAATTGATCTTGGAAAAACAACTGAAGCAACAATCTGCTTCAACAATACAAATGGATCTTGGGATAGCAATAGCGGTAAGAATTACACTGTTTATGTTGGAACATATTTAGTAGATCAGAAAACAAAAACTGTATCAAAAATTGACGAAGAACAGCCAACAGCGGCACCGGCAACACCAGTACCAACAACATCGCCTGTAGTAACAACAGCACCAACAAAGACACCAACAGCAGCACCAACAACTACTCCTGTTGGAAATAAGGTGATTGTGTACTATAAGAAAACATCAAGTAAATGGTCTGATGCTTATGTACATTACAAGGTGGATGGAAAATGGACAACTTCTCCAGGTAAGCAGATGACAAAGATTAGTAGTGGTTATTGGTCATATGAAATTGATCTTGGTTCATCTGATACAGTAACACTTTGCTTTAACAATGGATCTGGAACTTGGGATAATAATTCAAAAAATAATTATAGTTTTTCAGCTGGAACATATCTTGTAGATAAGACAAATAACAGTATTACAGAATTAAACTAATGCTTATTAACCGGATGTTTAGAAAATAAACATCCGGTTTTCTTTTTTGGTGGGAGATTAAGAAACTAGAGAATTGTGCAAACAACCGGCTTTTATACTAGTTTAGCCAGAAAACCCACTACCCTTGGGTGGTGGGATGAATGGAGGTAGTTTTAGAAAATGTATATATTTTTACTAAAACACTATTCAAACAGTAAAATACGTGATATGATATACGTACAGGAAATTCCGTTTCCGAGTCTACGAAAGGAGAAATCTGTATGTATCTTACTGTAAAACAACAAGTTAAG
>CADBNB010000040.1 GCA_902795895.1 uncultured Lachnospiraceae bacterium
AACCAAAAGATGGGTTATTATAATGGGTTCCAATTCGTGGATCAAGACAGACACCTTCAATAATCTGCTTTGTATTTAATCCTTTTGTTTCTGCGTATGTATCAAGTTCATTAAAGAATGAAACTCGCAAGGCTAAATATGTATTTGCAAATAATTTTACAGCTTCTGCTTCTGTAAATCCCATAAATAATGTTTCGATATCTTCCTTTAGTGCTCCTTGTTTCAACAGGTTAGCAAAGATAACAGCTTTGTCTTTGGTAGCTTCATCGCATGACATAATTATTCTGGATGGATATAGATTGTCATATAATGCTTTGGATTCGCGTAAAAATTCAGGACTAAAAATTATATTATTGGTATTATATTTTTCTCTGACAGACTTGGTATATCCTACAGGAATTGTAGATTTGATGACAATCGTTGCGCGTGTATTTAATTCCAGTATTTTTTTTATGACAGAGTCAACAGCTGAACAATCAAAGAAATTCTTCTTGTTATCATAATTAGTTGGGGTAGCAATTACTACGTAGTCAGCATTAGAATAAGCAGTATCTCCGTCTAAAGTGGCAGTTAAATTCAGGTCTTTTTCTGATAAATACTTTTCGATGTATTCATCTTTGATTGGAGATTTTTTATTATTAATCATATCAACTTTTTCTGGTACAACATCCACTGCAGTGACATGATTATGTTGTGATAATAAAACAGCCATAGATAAACCAACATATCCGGTACCAGCAATTACAATATTGTATGTATTTGACATATTATTTAATGTTTCCATTGTTCTTCTCCTTGATTTCATTTTTTTTAGATTACCACATGATGCTGCTAAATGCAAACCATAGCAATGAAAATGCTATAATTAGTTAAAATGGAAATTGCTTCCATAAAAAGATAAAGTTGACATATTTTATTTTCGTGATAAAATTATTGGGTGTAAGTTTTTATAGAAAGGATATGAGTAAATGAAAAAAGAGTTAAGAAAGATATTAGTTATGTGTCTGATAGCAGTAATGTCTGTTACACTAGTATTTCAAACGCAGGAAAAGGTTATAATAAACGCAACAAGCTATTATTATACAAATGATTCCTCAGTGGTTATTGTAGATAAAAATAAGATTAAATCATTAAGCTGGGGAAAAATAAAAAGAAATTATAAAAAAGCAAAAACAAAGGTGACGATTTCTAATCTGAAAGAACGAAAATATACATTTCACTATGTAAATAAAAAGAATATAAGAAAGAAAGTTGTTGTTATTTGTGACAAGACAAAACCTGTTATTTCAGGAGTGAAGAACGGAAAAGAATATACGAAAGCAGTACAGGTAAGTGTAAATGATGCATTTTCTGGAATTAGTTCTATCTATGTGAACGATGAGAAAAAAAGTACAAATTCTTTTATATTATCTGATTTAGGGGAATACAAAATTACAGCTAAAGATAAATGTGGAAATAAAAAAACGGTTGTAATTACAATTGTACTTGATGCAAATGAGGATGAAATTCATGCACCATCGGAACAAGGTAGCTTGGAGAAAGATGAAAAAGATAATTCGACAGCAACACCAGTAGTATCAACAGAAGCACCGGTAGTATCGACAGCAACACCAGTGGTAGCAACAGCAGTACCTACAGCAACACCAGTGGTAGCAACAGCAGTACCTACAGCAACACCAGTGGTAGCAACAGCAGTGCCTACAGCAACACCAGTGGTAGCAACGACAGTACCTACAGCAACACCACATGTGCATAAGTCTGTTCAAAAAACAGTACAGGAAGCAACTGCTTCTACTGATAGAACATATAAGATTGTATGTGAAGAGTGTGGAATGGAATTAGAAGGCGGCGAAATCTTTGTTGACTACAACACACACACAGATAAGGTACAACCACATTCTTGGACATCAGTTCTCAGCGGTGAATACACAGGTCGTGTAATGTATGACACAGGAGAATATGATGGACAGCTATATTCTGGTGCAAGTTTTGGACCTTCATATATGCAGACTGGGAATATGACTTTAGATAATAAATCTGAGATTTCTTGGGCGTACCATTCACAAATGCAAAATACAGCTAAATTATTACAAGATTTGAAGTTTGTCATTGGTATGGCGGATAACAAGGTTTGTAGTAGTGGAGTTAAATGTTGTCAGATTTTGTACACTTCAGAAGCAAGTGAAACTGCTTTGGCAAATAGAAACACAGTTGATAAAGCGAAAGAACTTATTATGAATTACAAGCAATTTGGAAAAATGGATCTTGGAGCACAAAATGTGAGTAATGCAGCTGAAATCGATATTAAGATTGCTAGTGTAAGTGGTTACTGTTTTTATTATATCTTGCTAGAAGATAATGCAGGAAATGTCACATTGTGTACAACTCCTTCATTTTGGGTTAGTAGATAGTTATTGATTGTTATAGAATGCAAAATAGCGGGGAAAAGACATAATAAAGCGTTGGTTATGTTTTTTTGCCCGCTATACATGTATTAGGGAGGAAATATGGAACAAAAGTTTCTTACTATTTTAACACCAACATATAACAGAAGCGAAAAATTAGTTGATTTATACGAAAGTTTAAAACGTCAGATAAATAAAAATTTTATTTGGTATGTAATTGATGATGGTAGCGAGGATCAGACTGAGGAAAAAGTAAGCGGCTTCATTGAGGAAGATGAGTTTCCGATTGTATATGAAAAAACGCAAAATGGTGGTAAACACAGAGCGTTAAATCGAGCTATTCCAAAGTTGAATTCAGAATTGACACTCATTGTTGACAGTGATGATTTGCTATTGCCGGAAGCGACAGATGTTATTTTTAACGATTGGATAGAAAATGCTGATCGAGGCATTGTGGGAATAATGTATTTGTTGGGATTTTCAGGATTTGAAGCAATAGGAACACAGTGGCCTTATGATAAACTGTATGGAAGTGAAATTACGCATACGATAAATAAAGGTATTAGTGGTGACAGGACAAAAGTAATGTTGACTGACATTTTAAAAAAATACCCTTTTCCTGAGTTTGAAGGAGAAAAGTTTTGTTCTGAAAGCGTTGTTTGGCTGGCAATCGCAAAAAAACATTCAGTTATGACAAGAAATAAAATTATTTATATTGCCAGATATTTAGAGGATGGACTTACGGCTGCTGGACGAAAAAAACAAGTGAATAATCCATTGGGAGCTATGGAAAATGCAAAAGCGTATTTAGATAAGAAGATAAAAAGAAAAATAATTATTAAAAATGCTTTATTATTTACGTGTTATGGATTGTTTGCAAAAAAAAGTGTTGGGGCGATTATTAAAGAAAGTCCTATGAAGCTGTATGTTTTTTTGACACTGCTTCCTGCTGTGTTATTAAAGAAAAAATGGGAAAAATATCTTCAGTAAAACGTGAACAAATATCAAGAGGAAAGGTAATGTAGTGACAAATATGGAAAATCATAAAATTTTAATCCTCTCTCAGACAGTAAGAGATGACTATAACTTGACAGAATGGAAAAAAAATGGTGTTGATACTGCCATTACATTAAAAGAATGTAATGTTTTCTTACGTGGAATTCGAAGATTATGGATAAAATATGGGATACCATTTGAAAGTATTTGGTATGGAACGTGGAAAAAAAATTTAAAAATGTATGATTTGGTAATTATAAATGGAAATTATCTTTCAGAAAGAATTCCAAAGTGGTGTAGAAAAAAAGAAAAATGTCCAAGAATTATCTGGTGGTATTGGAATAAAGTGAGCGCATTAGATAACCCAAATGCCATAAAGAATTCTGATGCAGAAAAATGGTCTTTTGATCCAGAGGATTGTAATCTTTATGGGATGCAGTTTAATACACAATACTATTTTGAGAGCTTTAAGTTACCAAAAGATGCTTGTGTTGAAAATGATATATATTATTTAGGAAGTAATGGCGGACGAACGCCAGAGATACTTGCGTTTGTTGAAGAAGCGAAGAAACAGGGACTGTCTTTAGATGTTAATATATATGAACCTCAAAAAACAAAATGGATAAATGATGCAGATATAAATTATATTGTAAAATGCATGGACTATGAGGAAAATCTTTGTCATATAGGAAAGAGTAATGCAATTTTGGAAATTGTGAGACCAGGGCAAAAAGGGCAGACTCTTCGGGCAATGGAGGCTTTGTTTCATCAGAAAAAGCTTATAACAAATGATGTTACTATTTTTGAAAAGGATTATTATCGTCCGGAAAACATATTTGTGCTTGGAAAAGACCGTATAAGTTATTTAAAGGATTTTTTTGAATTGCCGTTTATACCAGTGGAAAAAGAAATTAAAGAGTATTATGATGCACAGAATTGGTTGAAACGATTTGGGTGACTTGCCAGATAAGTTGATATGAGTTATAATAAAATTTCGTGAGTAAAGATATGGAAATGAAGGTGTAATGATGAAATGCTCAGTTGCGATGGCTGTATATAATGGTGAACGATATATTGAGGAACAACTGGCATCAATACTTAATCAGACGAGGACAGTAGATGAGGTAATCATATCGGATGATGGTTCTGTAGATGATACAATAAATATTGTCGAATCATTTATAAAAAAGCATAATTTAGAGCATTGGATGGTATATAAAAATAATGGTCCTCATGGATTTATTGGGAATTTTTATCATGCAATCAGTAAGACTACCGGAGACTTGATTTTTTTGTGTGATCAGGATGATGTATGGATAGATAATAGAGTGGAAAAAATGTATAATTTTATGAAAGATTATTCAGATATAGCTGTTCTTAATACAGCTGTACAGTTGGTAGATGAGGAAGGTTCTAATATTCTTTATAAAAAGAAAAAAGGATATTGTAATGGAAATATTCTTCATGAAAATTGTCAGGAAGGAGAAATCAGAAAATTTTCATTTCAGTATTTTGTGAAAACGAACATTTCTCCAGGTTGTACTATGGTTTTTCGCTCTTCAATAAAAGAACAATTTATGGAATACAAAAAAGCCTGTGTGGAACATCAATTCCCTCATGATTGGTTTATTAATATTCTTGGTAGTTTGACGGAACAGACTTGTTTTTGGAATGTTGAACTGACAAAATACCGTATGCATAACAATAATACGATAGGATTAGATCTTTCGGAAGAGGAAGAACGAGGAATACGAAGTACTAGAATTCAACGTAGGAAGATTGGGGAATTTCAGTACAAAAGAGCGTTGATGTTAAAAAATGAAATGAAATTAAATAAATGTCAAAGTAGCTATCTAAAAAAATATTTGGCATTTACAAAAGCGAGATATGAATTTTTGGAGAATTATTCATTTGTGAAATTATTGGAGGTTTATAGATATTTTGGAATGTATAAATCAACTATGAAAACAAAGAGTATTATTTCAGATTTCATATATGCATTGCATATGGATAACTTGTTTAGAAGATAGGATTTGGAGAAAAAAATGGTAAAAAATGTTTTGGGATTGTTAAATCATAAACAAAAGTTAAATATTGTATTTTTGCTTATTCTGATGGTTATCGGTGCTTTCTTGGAAACAGGAGTTGTTTCACTTATTATGCCATTGGTTTCGATTATTTTGGATCCATCTGCGGTGGATGATACAAAGGTAATTAAAATGGTATATGACTGGTTACAATGCGATTCGTATACGCAATTTTTGATGATTATAATTTGGTCAATGTTTGCCGGTTATATTGTAAAGAATGTTTTCTTATTTTTTATGAATTATCAGCAGGCAAAATTTGTTACAAAAAACCAGTTTGAAATGTCGAAACAACTTCTTACAAATTTTCTGAATAAACCATATGAGTATTATTTGAACGCAAGTACTGGAAATATTATTCGTATCATCCAAGGTGATGTTGGAAATGTGTTTGCGTTATTAAATAATTTACTACAATTTGTAACAGAGATGTTTGTTGCAATCTGTATGGTTGCCTTGTTGATTGTTATGGACCCGTTAATGACAATTACGATTATGGGAATACTAGGAGGAACCATGGTTGCAAGTAAGGTTGCATTTCAAGGAAAATTGGGAAAAGCAGGAGAACAATCTCAGCATTATAACACATTGATGAATAAATGGATGATTCACAGTATAGAGGGAATAAAAGATATTAAAATCCTTCATAAAGAAAAGCATTTTGTACAGAGATATGATGTTAA
>CADBNB010000041.1 GCA_902795895.1 uncultured Lachnospiraceae bacterium
ATCGGTAACAATCGTTTATTTGCCGCAGCTATGATTCCATCAAATCCTGCTGCCTGAATATATTGTTCCAACGTAATCTTACCGTTTCCTGTTTTTCCTTTCACAAGATTATATAATCTGGTACTGATACTATTTTCTTTTCTTGCTTTCTCAAGTTCTGTCTCTTTTGCAGAAATCTTCTCCAAACGGTCTTTATTTCCCTCGATTTTATTTTTCATTCCACTAACAAAATCTCTCATACCAGACACAATCTGCTTCTGAGCTTCACAGGTTTCTTTTAACTGATTTACATCCACAAGCACAATTCCTTCGGCATTCTTCTTAGCCTCTTCCAACTGTGCCTGATTGGTAACAATCTTCTGTTTGTACTGATTGATTTCTTCACTGGCATTTTTCATCTCAGTTTCAGAAAGAACAAAGTCCAGCATACAATCTACGGTTTCAAATTCATGTTCCTTAAGGGCAACATTCAGTTGCAGTTGTTTATCAGCCTCTTCTTTCTTCTCCTCTGCCAGATTATCTTCTAACGTTTTCAAGGTTGCATTTTCTGAAGCAAGAGTTTCATCTGCTTTCTTCTTTTCTTTATCACAAGACTCTATTTTATTCAAAATACTTGTTCTCTTGCTTTCTGCCGTTTCTTTTTCTTTCCTTGCAATCTCCCAGTTTTCAAAACTAAGTTCTTCCAGAGTTTCTAACACAGCTTCCTTCTCTTTTATTTTGGTCACTGTTTCCTGTTTATTCGTCGCAAATATATCCTTGTCTTTTGACAACAGTTCTGTTTTTTCACCTTGTGCCTTTTCTAACTCTTTCTCTGCACTTTCCAAGCTCTTTTTCTCTTTTTCCAAGACATTTTGCAATGTAGTGTTTTCCTGTATTTTTTCCTTTACGACCTTATCTGCTTCTTTCACCATGTTTATAAGTTCATCCAAAGAAACCGTTCCAATCTCGTACTCCAATAGTTCATGTTCCAAACAATCAAGCATATCAATTCTTAGCCGTTCTTCCAATCCTTTAAGAGCAGTTTTCACTTTTTCTGCTTCCGTACAGGCTTTTGATTTAATTTCCTGAAGCTTATTTTCTTCTTCCCTTAATTTTTCAAATGCATCCTCTGTAATTGCTTCCTTTGGAAGCGTTGCAAGATTTGGATGATGGGTGGAACCACAAACCGGACAGGCTTGTCCTTCTTCCAAACCACTGGCTAAAATTCCTGCACGACAATAATCTAATATTTTCTCCCCTTCCATTCGCTTCCGATTTGCCTCATTATAATTTATATCAGCTTCTTTAAATGCAATTTGTTTCTTCTCTAATTCTTTTTGTTTTTGTTCTCTTTCAGGAATTTGATCATTGATTATAATTTGAAGACGACTAGCTAAATCCTTGTATTTCTCACTAAGTAACTGTGCATCCCGTAACTGATCAGGAACCTGAGACAACTCTTCTTTCCTTTTCTTAAGAGTTTCAATTTCACTCTTTAAAACGCCTTCTCTTTCCTCTAATGTAAGCTCCTGCTTTGCAAAATTCTCTGCCTTCTTTTTAAGCTGTTGAAGTTCTTTTGTAAGGTCATCTCTTTGTTTGTATTTTTCTTCTTCCTGCCCGATTTTTAAAATCTGTTCCTGAAGAATATCCGCTTCCGGCTCATCCTTTTTTGCCCTTTCGAGGGAAATCTTTGCTTCCTCAGCTTTGTTTTCTGAAACCTTTACATCCTCCATCTTGTTTGCAATTTGCACTTCCAACTCTTTTACGGATTTCTCCTTTTCTTTCCATGCATCGTAAAAAGGCTTGACTTCTCTGGTTGCTTTTTTCTGTTTGGTTAACAAAGCCTCCTTTTCGTCCATCTCGTTCTTCTTTTCCAGTAATTCTTTTTCTTCCTTTTGGAATTTTTCCAAAGCTTCTATCAAAGAATTATTGGTTTCAGAAATGGCAAGTTCCTTTTTCGTTTTTTCTAAAAGTTCTTCCTTTTCTTTTAAATGCTTCTGTTCACTTTCTAACTTCTTTTCATCCGATCTAATCAAAGACTGCAACAAACCTAGCATTTCTTCTACATTCCATACACTTTTGGCTTCTTTTAACTTGTTCTGTAATTCTTTGAAAGCCTCAGCAAATTCATTTTCTTCCACCACCGAAACATCATGAAAATACTGTATCATACTATCTTCGGTCTTAGCTTTCTGTTTGTAACTTGCATCCATTCTGTCTTTCAAACGGTATTCAATTTGGTTATAGCCCTCCGTTTGAAAAATGGTACGAAGAATTTTCGTTCGCTCATCCGTCTTTACATTGAGCAATTCCCAGAACTCTCCCTGTGCAATCATGGCAATCTGTTTGAATTGATTCACATCAATTTTCAAAAGTTCCTTGATAGCTGTATTCACGGGTTTAACCCCCTCGATAGGCTCCCTGTCATCGGAATAAAAAACAGCTTCCCCTTTCTTTTGTGTAACTCCGGTTCCACGCTGTTTCTTCTTCTCATACTCCGGACTTCTCCATATATGATAGTTTTTTCCCTGATGAGAAAAATAGAAATCTACATAGGTCTCCACCCCATCTTTTGCATATTCACTTCGCAAATTTTTCGTATCTCTGAAATTTCCACTGGTATCTCCATACAACGCATAACAAATGGCATCAAAAATCGTGGTCTTTCCGGCACCGGTGTCACCGGAGATTAAAAATAATCCTTTCTCCTGGAAATCCGTAAATTCAATTACCGGCATTTCCCCTGCATATGGTCCAAATGCACTCATAATCAATTTAATTGGTTTCATGTAACACACCTGCCTCTCTTGCAACACATCTCATAACATCCATTTCTTCTTCCGAAATCTCACACCCATATACCTGCTGATAAAAATCACAAATCAGCTCATCAAAAGAACGATTTTGGGCAATTTTTGAAATATCCACTTGCTCAATTTCCCTCGTGTGAGAATTATCATAATCAATCTTTACCGTATTTGGATAGAACTGCTGAAAAATCAGCATGGCATCACTTATTAGCTCCTCATCCGTAAGGGTTGCATAAATATAATCTTCATCATCTGTGATATTTGACGGATCCAGTAATTGTTTCATCGTTCCTTTGATATGTCTTAAGTTTCTCTTTGGAACAATTGGAAGTAACTCAATATCCACCTGACCTTTCCCACCAATGGTAATAATAGGCACAGATTTTTCATTGTTTACCTCACTGAGAGAATACTTAAGTGGAGAGCCAGAATACCGTACTTCCTTTCGCCCTACCTGCTGTGGAGAATGAATGTGTCCCAATGCCACATAATCAAATTCATCAAAGCAGTCATATCCAATCTTCTCCACCGTACCTACACTTTGGGTTCCAAGACTCTCTGAACCGGAAAGCGCAGGATCTTCACTTCTTCCCATGACAAATTGGTGTGCCACCAAAATATTATTTCTCGATGGGTCCATATCTGCCTCTGCTAAGATTGTTTTCACTGCATCTTCATAGGTTTCAATTTTTGTTTCCGGATGAAAATGTTTTACCTGGGATGCTTTTACAAATGGCAACAGATAAATATCTGTTTCCTCCTCTCCCACCTTTAATGTCTGTTTACAAAGACTACCGTCATATTTTGCAGCAATAAAAATGTTGTTATCCAAAAACAGACGGCTACCATAATTTAATCGCTCATCCGAATCATGATTACCACTAATCATGAAAACATGTACCTGTCTCTTTGCCAAACTACTTAAGAAATAATCTAGCATTTTCGTTGCCGCCTCACTTGGTACAGCTTTATCGTATACATCCCCTGCAATCAAAACACCGTTTACAGATTGTTCCTCCACTATTTTCAGCAACTGATCCAACATGTATTGCTGATCGTCTTTCAAATCAAAATTCGCCAAGGATTTGCCAAGATGTAAATCTCCTAAATGCATTAGTTTCATCCGAAATAACCTCCTTAGTTTTCTATTTTCATAGCTTCTTCGCACGCTTTCACAGCATCCTCTAATGTATCTGCTGCCAGCAAAAATCCTGTTGCATGACAAAAAGTAAGAGTTTCAATTCCTGAAATCTTTTGCAATTCCTCCTTTGGTTTTCCCCACCACTCCTGTGGAAATGGTACCTTAAAAATCTCCTCCTCTGCATCTTCAATGGCAGGTTGTGCATTATATCCACCTCTTTCCGATGGAAAAATTGCAAAATACACCTCTGAATCTACCAGATATTTTTTCCATGGAATAAATCGCGGCAAAATCAAAATATGATTTTCCATATGCTCCATAGCTTCCTCTAACATAAGATTTGCCTTTTCCCTTCCTTTGGCATACACCAATTGTCGTTCCAATATAGCCTGTGCGATATCAACTGCCCGAAAGAAAAACTCGTCTGCATCTCCTTCCTCATCCCAGCTAGGATTAAAAATGGATATCCTTCTGGCTAAATCACAAGGTTCCCCTGTGTTATCAGAATAATCCAGTGGCTGAATAAAACTTTCATCGAATAACAAAGCCTCCTCTTCATTTAATAACCGGGTTCCAAACTCTCTCCATAATAAACCAAACGCCGCGTAGGGACAACCATTTTCCCGCACTTCTTTTTCCTCCTGATGATGATCAAACGCTCCAAGTCCGATATCAAACACCAAGCCATCAAAATCTTCCGGTATCACAAAACCTCTTATAATCTCAATTTCAGGAAACAAAATTCGTAACAATGCTGCACTAAACACATCATCCGAATGAAACTTTCCCCCATGCGTAAATGCCTTTTTAATTTTCATCATTTCTTCCATATCTTCTTCTCCTCCAAAACAATTTCTTCAAAACAAATCTCCACAAAAAAAGAACAACCATACCAGATTGTCTCAGTTATACTTATATGATTGCTCTTTTTTTATTTATGACAACTTTAATTGCTCAATCAAACGTCTATTCATATCATCATAGGAATCCCAATCCACTGTACCAATTATAACTTCTGCCAAATACTTAATGTCATCATATACTTTTTTATATGTAACTTCATTTGGATTAATGTATTCATCTAACTTTGCATCTTTTAAAATTTTCTCATTAAATACTTCTTCCATCTTGTCATTTGGCATACTTACAATCTCATGAGCAGCTAAGTTTCGCACTTCTCTCTCAACACTTCTTAAAAAACGAATACGGTATAATATGTCACTTTCTCCTTTTATTTTTATAGAATAGCAACTTTCCAGAATAGCAGCTAAATTTGAAGCTGCAACTGGTGTATCAATATAACGCTTATACTCCATATCTAACGCTTCTAACATCTTTTTTCCTTTCTCTTTTAGCTTTTCATCATCCGGATTTTCCATTTTATTTCTAACCAATTTTTTGTTAGTCATATAGTCCTTTAAACGAATTGATAATTTTTGTTCTAACAGAATCCAATACAAATCCTTTAATACTGGAGAAATGGAGCGAATAAAATCAACATTCTTTTTTTGTTTTAATTTGATACCCATTTCTAAAATGTACTCTTTTAAAAGATACTTTTTTTTCGAATTTGGATCTTCATCGGATGGTATTTTTATAATTTCTTCTCCATTTACTACCAGCTTTTCTTGTGCTTTTTCTAAATCCAATTGCATTCTTGAAATTGCACCATTTAGAAGATCTTCCCCATCATCAGAACCTTCATTCATGTTATTAACAATTTCTAATGCCGCAGCATAATCATACTGTTCAATAAAATTTTGTAATAACTGTTTCTTTAACAAATCCAATAAATCAG
>CADBNB010000042.1 GCA_902795895.1 uncultured Lachnospiraceae bacterium
GATTTGAAAGGGAAAACATTTGCCATTCCTTCCAACCAGTCTTCCCACAACATTTTAGTGCAGGATATGTTAGAGAGAGAAAACTTGTCTATCAATGATTTAAATATCGTTCAGTTAGCACCTGTAGAAATGGCTTCTTCATTGGCTAGCGGTTCTATTGATGGATACTGTGTGGCAGAGCCTTTTGGAACACAGTCTGTAATAAATGGAGCAGGACATGTATTGTTTGATTCAAAAGAGTTATGGCAGGATTCTATTTGCTGTGCTTTGGTATTCCATGGGGATTTCTTGAAAAATAAAGAAGCGGCAGCAAAGGAATTTGTAGATACCTACTATGAGGCAGGAAAAGCGTTGAATATAGACGAGGCTTATCGTATTGCAACTACATATCTTGGACAGTCAGAAGAAGTGTTGAAGGCATCTGTAGAATGTATTTCTTTTGATGATCTGGAATTGAAAGAGGAAGATTATAAAGTACTGGAAGAAAAAGTAGTGAAGTATGCAATTAACGAAAACCCACCAACGTTTGAGGATTTTGTATATCAGTTTAAGTAAAATAATAGGAGGAGCCGGTTATGAAACAGAAAAAAATAGATATTGTGATTTCTTTAGGCTTGCTGGTAATTATCTGGCAGATAGTAAGTGTTGTGTTAGAAAAAAATACTGTTGTATTTCCGGCACCTATGCAAGTAGTGGATGCGTTTCAGGAGTTATTTTGGGATGGACTGAAAGGAAGTACGTCATCCGTTACACTTCCCGGACATATTGGAATCAGTCTCATACGATTTGCCATCGGATATTTGACGGCGGCAGTTTCAGGTATATTTTTAGGGTTGATACTAGGAAGTTTTCCAAAAGCCTTTGCCATTGTAAATCCAGCAATTCAGGTAATCAGACCTATTGCACCGGTAGCATTTATGCCATTTATCGTGTTGTGGTTCGGAATTGGTGATGTTCCAGCAGTCGTTATTATCTTTATTGCAGGTTTCTTTCCAATATTGTTATCTACAGTGTCGGCGGTGGAGCACTTAAATCCTATTTATTATAAAGTGGCGAGAAACTTTGGAATCAGTAAAGCAAAGACCATTTTTGGCATTGCATTTCCGGCTATTTTTACACAGATAGCAAACGCACTTCGTCTTGCACTGGGAACATCATGGATATTTTTAGTATCCGGTGAAATGGTGGGAGCCCAGTCGGGACTTGGATTTTTAATAATGGATAGCAAAAACTGCATTCGCTATGATGCACTTTTGGCGACTATGATTACCATCGGAGTGATTGGATTTTTGCTGGATGCCCTGCTTCGACTTTTGGAACGTGAAATCGGACATCGCTTTGGATTTGTGAATTAGGGAGGTGGCAGTATGTATATTGAAATAAATGATGTTTCCATTGAGTATAAAGAAAAGAAACGATTACAAACAGTAATCGACCATGTAAATTTTGGTGTGGAAAAAGGTGAATTTATCTGCCTTCTCGGACCTTCCGGATGCGGCAAATCTACATTATTAAATGCTATGGCGGGATTTTTAAAACCAAGTGACGGAAAGATACTTATTGACGGAAAGGAAGTTTTGAAACCGTCGTTATCCTACGTGACAATCTTTCAAAATTATGGATTGTTGCCATGGAAAACAGTGCTTAAAAATGTGGAACTTGGACTTGAGACAAAGAAAATACCCAAAAAAGAAAGAAAAGAAATTGCCCTGAAATACATTGAAATGGTAGGCTTAAAGGATGCAGTCAACAAAAGACCAAATCAGCTTTCCGGAGGAATGCAACAGAGAGTTGCCATTGCCAGAGCGTTGGCAGTAGATCCGGAGGTTATCTTTATGGATGAGCCATTTGGTGCGTTGGATGCCATTACGAGAATGAAACTTCAGGATGATATTTTGGAAATCAATCAGGAGACTGGAAAAACGGTTATTTTTGTAACTCATGATATTGAGGAAGCGGTATTTTTGGCTGACCGAATTGTGGTATTAGATGCAAATCCGGGAAGAATCGGTGGCATTGTAAATATCAATATGCCAAAACACAGAAATCGTACATCAGACGAATTTGTGTTGGCGAGAGATAAAGTATATGATCTTTTGAAGATGAAAAAAGAAGATGTGGTTGAATATTATATTTAAGAGTCTAATGCATTGATAATTAGAGGCAAATTCGAAAATTATTATATAGAAATGGAAATTTAATATTTAATGATGAGAAATCAATAAAAAATAGAAGTGAGGGACAGAGGAAACTTTGTCCTTTCTTTGCGTTGTTATGTAAAATAGGGCAGATTTTGGAAAATTTAATTTTTATGGTAAAAAGTCACAAAAAAAAGTCTGTAATTCCTATGTAATAAAAACGAAATAGGAATGAAAAAAACAGATAAAATATGTTATAATATAGTTAGTCAATCTTTACTTAATTGACGAGGCGTGTTGTGATTTAAAAGTGTGCTCGGCAGAACTATTACCCACGTTTATGTATAGTGGTGTCAGTCGGTTGAAAAGCGGGTTTACTTTTAAAGGGTTTATACAGAAGGGAGAAGTTTTATGAAAAGAAAAATCACACATTTAGGAAGGACAATTGCGGCATCTATGTTAGCTGTTACTATGTCGGTTTCTGTTATTCCACAGGTTCAGCTTGTAAAAGCTGCATCTGACGTTACGATTAACTACACATTTGAAGGAAATGACAAGGCAAAAGCCGGATACGCTCAGGGAACTATCACTGTGTCAGCTTCTTCATCTGCTACCTATCATTTGTTCTGGGCAGATGATACAAAGGCATTGGATGGATATTATGAAATTAACAGTAATCTAAAGGATGAACTTACCGAAAAACTAGGTGGTAAGAAATCACCTGGAGCCGGCTTTATTGTAAGTTCAGGAAAAAATGCTACGTTTACATTTGATGAGCATACAGCAATTCCTGCTGATGCTACAAAGATTATTGCTGTGACAGATACTAAAAAGACAAGTGTATCAGACGCAGTTGCAGTTTTTGATATTCCAAAAGAGAAACAGTTAAAAACAGGTAGCGGAAATTTGTTGTACCGTTTTAGTTCTTATTCGGATTTGCATGTGAAAACTACAGATTCATCGTGGCCTAAATCAAAAGAGAGATGTTTGAGTGCTCTTAAAATTGCTAAGAATAGAAACGTTGATTTTGTTAATATTTCCGGAGATATTTCATCTTCTCCATCAGAAGATGAATGGAAGTTTTTTAGAGAAAAAGTAAAAGAATCTGGATTTGGAGGAAATATTTGGGAAAGTACCGGCAATCATGAATTAAAGAGTAACTCTGGAAAAGATATGTTTATTAAGTATGCGTTAAAGACAGATTCTGATTATAATCTTAATGATAGTACTTATAATGATGGTAAAGCATACTATTATAAAGTGGAAAAAAAGACAGGAGATGTGTTTATTTATCTTGCATTAGAAAATAAGGATGCGACCTCATCAAGTGTTTTCTCATCTGATCAGATGAAATGGTTTCAGGGTGTAATAGATAAATATTATGGTACGGGGGTAAATATATTTGTTACGGAACATGCACCATATCAAAAATGGTCGATAGGAGAGACGAAATATAGTAATACAAAATTATATTCAGCTCATTTGCAGGATGGTGGAAATACAACGACATTTATTAATATATTAAAAAAATATAAGAACCTTGTTTGGATGAATGGTCATACACATCAGGATTTTTGTTTCTCTACGAATTATTCCAATGAAGGTGGAACTGCATGTAATATGATTCATAATCCGGCATGTGGTGGAACAACAACACCAAAAAAATCAGGAGCGGAAGATAAAATTACCGGCGCAACAGGCCAGCAATATTGTTATCCTGGAAGTGATTCAGGTACATGCGAAGGATATCACAGTCAGGGATATTATGTAGAAACCTATGAGGATGAAATCGTTTATTATGGTTTAGATATTGATTATGAAGCAGATAAGAAGGATAATATAGGAAGGATTTACCCAGAATACTGCTACATTATGGAGGGTTACCGTAGTAAAGGTTCTACACCAGTTGATACATCATCTCCAATTGAAACTAGTGGTCCGGTAAGTGGAAAACAGGCAATTTACTTTGATAACTCATCATACAATTGGTCAGATGTATATTGCTATTTATACTCAGGTAAGGAAAACAATGGGGAATGGCCTGGAGTGAAGATGGAAAAAGATTCAACAACAGGATATTATTATTATGAAGTTCCTTCAAATTTATCAACTGGTCAGGTAATATTTGCTGACGGTGTATCAGCGAAAACACAATATCCTGCTAAGAATAAACCGGGACTTGAAATTAGTGGAACTATGGTGTTTAAAGCTGGTAATAAGTTAGAGTCTTATACACCTCCTGTGATAGCAACAGCAACACCAAAGCCAACAGAAACACCAAAGGCAACTGAGACACCGAAAGTTACTGAGACACCAAAAGCCACAGAGACACCAAAGCCAACAGAGGATGTTGTGATTGAAACACAGAAAACACCTTCGCCTTCACCAAAGCCAACAGAAAATGTTAATCAGGGAAATCAGCCAAATGGTTTTGCTACAGCGACACCTACACCTAAGAAAGATGAAATTGAAATTGGAAAAAAATATTACGACGAGAATAGTAATGCGGTATACAAAGTAGTAACAAAAACTGATTTAGGTGGAACGGTTGAGTATATCAAAAATGGAAATGTAAATGCAACTAAGATTACAATTCCGACACGAATTGCCCTTGACAGTAAAGCATATTCTGTAGTATCAATTGGCAAGAATGCATTTAAAGGCAACAAGACGGTTAAGAAAATTGTTGTAGGTAAAAATATAACTAAGATTGGAGCCAATGCATTTAGAGGCTGTTCGAAAGTTACTGCGTTAAAGATTACAAGTACAAAGGTAAAAACAATTGGTGCAGCAGCATTTTATGGAATGTCTAAGAAGTTAACCATTTATCTTCCTAAGAGTAAAAAGGCTGATTACAAAAAGAAGATTAAAAAAGCGAAAGTAAATAAAAAAGCTAAATTTAAGTAAGATTGTCATAGGGATATAAACAAATGAATTAGATATGTATTATGTCGAGCAATCTTGGAAATCTTAATTGATAAAAAATAAGCAGATAATATCACATAATGAGTGAATTATCTGCTTATTTTGATTTTTCAATGTTATTTAGAAAGTGATGTTACGTTACGATTGCTAATACCGTAAACACCAACTGATATTGTATAATCAGCTTTGTTGTTATTGTCCCATGTGCCATTTCCGTTGTTGAAGCAAAGTTTTGCTGAGGATGCAGTGTTTGGATCAATTATAATCTTCCACTGATATCCAGGCATTTCATTTGTTGCAGTCATTTTAACACCAGGACTCTTAGTCCAAGAACCATCAGTTTTGTAATGGCAATAAGCCTGTGACCAAGATGAATTTGCATAATAGATCACAATTTTATTTTCAGTGTATGGAGTGCTGGTAACAACAGGTGTAGCAGTAACAACCGGAGTGGCAGTTACAACCGGAGTAGCAGTAACAACAGGTGATGCTGTAGCTGTAGGTTCTACCGTAATCTGTGAAACTGTGTGTGTCTTTCCGTTTACTTCATAATTGCCTGTGTTTACAACATAATTTGCACCGCTGTTACTATCCCAAGAACCGTTTCCGTTATTGAAACATACGGTTGCACCGCTTGCAGAACCTAAGTTAATAGAATAAACCCAGTAACCATCGCTTAATTTGTTCATCTTTACACCAGGGGCTTTTGTCCAAGAACCGCCATTAACTTTGTAATGGATGTAAGCGTTTGTCCATGATGTGTTTGAAGATCTTACATAGTAAACATTTACTGTCTGCTGTGGTTTATCAGGAGTTTCTGTAACGACAGGTGTATTGGTAGGTTTGCTTGTTGCAGTAGGTGTAGCCGTAGGTTTTACACTATGTGTCTTTGTTGAAATTAAATTGTAACTTAACCATGCTGTACGAGATGTCATGTAATCACATGCAAATTCATACTGTCCACCTGCATCTGATGTGCTTGTGAATGAAGATGAATGGTATGTCTTTGATGTAGATGTTGGAGCAAGTGATGTAGAGTAAAGTGTATCACATGTGCTCATATCTAATGCAGCATAAAGCTTATTATAATCAATTGAATAATAGGTAAGTGAATTATGTCCTGAAATCCAGTTACTTGTTACAAGTGGCCATTTTGTGAAGTTACTCTTAGCTGAAGATTTTAATACAGATAAGTAATAATTCTTTGTCAATAAGCCTGTGTTTTTCTTAAGTTTTGCAGTAGATGAAGTATCTTTTGCAAAACGATTTAAGTTATAAGCAAATGACTTAGCATCATCAACAGATGTACCGAACCACATTTTACGAGCAGTTGCAAGTACAGCTTTATTCTTAGCTGAGGCATTTACAAAATTCCAAGTGTAACCGCCACCGGAGCATGTCCAGTTTTTACACCACCAACCGGAAGTCTGTTTGTAATCAGAAACAGGACTTGTATTACAGTTTCCAAGGGAGTTGTCGTAATCCCATACTGGTGAAACGTAGAATTTACCATCAATGTAGCATAAGTAGAAAGAAGATACTCCTGCATCAAAGTCCTTTGATAATTCTTCAATTAAGTATGCTTTTGCAATGGATTCTACATCTGCCATTTTACTTAATGTATCGTAAGATGAGTTTTTATCCAATAATGTTTTAATCAATGGATAATACTTAGCTTTGATGTAAGTCTGGATTGCTGATTTTTGTTCTGATGTATATTCATCAGGAAGAACAACGGAAATAGAACCGCTGTCTACGCTAAATTCAAAGTCATCGCCCTGTTTTCCAACATCGAGCTCAATCATGAAATCTCCGCTCTTTACAGAACCATCTGCATTGTATTCCATTGCTGCCAAGTCAGGAAGAGAGTCGGCTTTCTGAGCTAATTGGTATGAACCAATATATAAACCTTCTACATAAACGTCAGCAACACGTGAGTCTGAAGCGTATTTTACACCTACAGAGTCAGCTAAGTCATACATTAAACGGTTTCTGATAAGGGATGGATCCTGGAAGTTTGCAAGAAGAGAGTACTTCTTGTTCTTTGGCATTCCTGCAATAGAAGACTTCTCTAATAATGTAAAGTTCCATGATTTTTTCTTTGTATTTTTCCAAGTTGTATTACCTCTACCTTTGATTTGTTTTCCTGCTCCAGAAGTAGCAATGGTACCGTCCGCATTTGTGATGGTAATCTGAGGATCTGTTACGCAAGCATCTGACTTGCTGCTTTTTGAACCGTCCAAACCAAGAGCACTTACATAATTTGTAGAACCGGTAATTTGAGAACCAGATTTTGATTTTGTAAGATCATTTGTCGTAAAAAATACGTTTGCTTCTGCGTCAGATGTGTAAACAGTAAGGCTGCAAGATTTTGAACCAACTTTCATGGAAGAAATGTTAGTATTTACATATCCTGTCTGCTTGCTTCCGATAGTAGTATTGCCAATGGTGATAGAACTGCTTGAATTATTGAACACTAAGTATGTGTTATCACTGTTTTTTGCACTACTTGGCAAGTACACTCTTAAGGATGATGAAGAGTCCAAACCACCAAGGGATGGTGTTACTCCTGTAGAACTTGTGCTGGCTTCAACTCCCGCCCATGCTTCGGCATCGGTTGTGTTGTCACCGATTGTGTGGAAATAAACCCGTTCGCTTGCCCATGTTGGTGTAGCTACCGATGCGGCTTTTGCTTCATTTAGTGGAAATGAGAAACCATAGCATAAAGAAGCTGCCATAGCTGCACTCATCACAATGGAAGCAGATTTTCCAAATAATTTGTTAAATTTCATGAGTACCTCCTAAATCATAAAAAAACATAGAATGATATTAAGGTCGAAACTGTTCAATACAAGCAATAATCAGCCTTTGAAGAGTTTGTGGACTTTAAGATCATGCACTTATTACAAGTTACATCATATATAAAATAGAAAAAAATGTCAATAATTATTACAAAAATATTACAATTATTAATATAAAGTTTGACAATTCTATTCATAACAACTCTTTCTTGCATGGGAAAACAAAGTTCGTTATACTAGAATACAGACGGCTACGCTAACAGTTGGATTTGGCGAGTTCATTAATGGTGTTGTCAAAATACTGATATGTGGGTTTGTTTAAAAAATGTTGTCAGTAGTTATGTTTCGTACAAGTTAAAATAGTTCAGCCGGTGAGTTGATTTGCCGTTGGCTTGGACAGATTGCAAATACAGAATTATGGAGAGAAAAATGGAAATAAGAAAGTATTTAGAAACTAGTAAACTATTAGTAGATGGGGCCATGGGAACCTATTATGGAATGCTACATAATGGAGAAGTGTCCGAATTTGCAAATTTAGAAGAGAAAAATGAGATAAAAAAAATTCATTTGGCATATTTAAAAGCGGGAGCAAATGTTATCGTAACAAATACATTTGCCGCTAATGAACAGCGTTTAGGTCTGTCAGGTGCCAGAATAAAAGAATGCATCGAAAACGGTGTGGCAATTGCCAAAAGTGCAGTAGAAAAATCTGGTCGTGAAGATGTGTTTATTGCAGGAGATATGGGACCTATTCCGGAAAACGGAGAGTTTAGTGAAGAAGAAATATTTGCCCAGTATCACAAAATGATAGACATATATTTAGAGGAAGAACTTCCTATTATACTGTTTGAAACATTTTCGGATTTGTATTATGTAAAACCGTTGATTAAATATATCAGGGAACGAAACAAAGAGGTGTTCCTTATTGTCAGCCTTTGTATGAACAAAAACGGATATACCCCTTCGGGACTTTCCGGAAGAAGATTATTGGAAGAATTAATCGCCATGGATGAGGTGGATGCTGTTGGTTTAAACTGTGGTATCGGTTCGGGACATATGCTTCAGCTTGTGCAGGAATTTAAGGATTTGTTTGTTTATAAACATACCTTGGTAATGCCAAATGCAGGATATCCAGAACAGTTTAGAAACCGTATGGTATTTTTGGATAATGCAAAATATTTTGCGGATAATATGAAGAAGATTGCCGCTTGCAATGTGTCAATGGTAGGCGGTTGTTGTGGTACGACGCCGGAATACATTTCGCAGTTGAAAAAACAATTGGATTTCTCGCCGGTTCAAATTAAGGAAAGAAAAGAGTTGGACAAGGAAACACAAGTTGTTTCAAAACCAGTGAAAACTAACCCATTTTTAGAAAAATTAAACCGTGGAGAAAAAGTCATTGCGGTGGAGCTAGATCCGCCATACGATGCCAATTATGAAAAAGTCATGGAATGTGCCTACCATTTGGAAGAACAAAAGGTAGATATGATTACCATTGCAGACTCTCCAATGGGAAGAAGCCGTGTGGATTCCATTCTTATGAGCGTAAAAATCGCACAGGAAACAAATCTTCATGTGATGCCGCATCTCGCCTGTCGCGATAAAAATATGATTGCCATGCGTTCAAGTATTTTGGGAGCTTACGTAAATAAAATCAGAAACATGCTGTTTGTGACTGGTGATCCGGTGCCAAGCGTAAGTAGAAATGTAACTACGGGAGTTTTTGATTATCATTCCATCCGACTGATGCAGTTTGTAAAAGAAATGAACCAGGAAATGTTTGCGGATGATCCTATGGTATTTGGCGGTGCATTGAATTATGGTCGCGGAAAAATTGAAAATGTTGCAAAGAGAATGCAGGAAAAGGTAGATGCAGGATGTAGTTATTTTCTGACACAACCAATCTATTGCAAAGAAGATATGGAACGTATTCGCCAGTTGAAAGAATTGGTGGATACCAAGATTTTATGCGGTATTATGCCACTAGTTAGTTATCGAAATGCCAACTTTATTAAAAATGAAATGACAGGTATCAATGTGCCGGATGAGATTGTGGAAAGATACCGTCCGGACATGACAAAGGAAGAAGCTGAGATTGTGGGGACAGAAATTGCAAACGAGATTATCAGCGAGCTTAGCGATATTGCAGATGGATTTTATTTCATGCTTCCATTTAACAGAGTGTCATTGATGGATAAAATTGTGGTAAAGTAAAACGTCACTATGTAAGTTGTGCGTGTGTTTGGGCATTTGATAACTGGTTGTGTGGGGGGATTTGAGTTATTGCAGAAAAATCGTTCCAAGAAAGAGGAATATTTTGGGGGTAAAAATCGAGAATGTTCTGAAATGTGTATTTAAAAGCGTCACAAAAAATGATACAATAGGATTAGTGAGTATTTAGTCAAAGAAGGTTCTCACGGAGTTGTTTTATGCTAGAAGTATTTATCTTGAAATTTTTGTATAAAAAGACTTCGAGAGTACAATTGATAAGGATAGGGGGAATCTTTGTTGAGGGGGAAAGTGATTAAGTATGATTCGGGACAGGATTCTGATGTATTAGTTCGTGCGGACGATTGGGAGAAAGGACGTGGCGGAATGGTGAAAATTGCAGAAAGAAGACGAATGGAAAACGAACTTCGGAAGGCTACTGCATTTATGACGTATTACAAATGCGCATTGATGGAAGTGGAGACAATGTTTAATATTTTAAACGAACAGTTTTCAAAACTTGAGGATTATAATCCCATTGAGACCATTAAAAAGCGTATCAAGACGCCGGAAAGTATTGCAGAAAAATTGGAAAGAAGAGGGCTGGCATTTACTTTTGAAAATATTGAGGAACATATACATGACATTGCCGGCATACGAATTATTTGTCCGTTTATTTCTGATATTTACACTTTAATCGACAACTTTTTGGAACTGGAAGGTATTCAGCTATATGATTTGAGAGATTACATTAAAGTGCCAAAGAAAAATGGATATCGCAGTGTTCATCTGATTGTAGAGATACCTGTAAAATTACAGGGAAAGACAAAACAGATGCAGGTGGAAATTCAGATGAGAACCATTGCCATGGATTTCTGGGCATGTTTAGACCACCGTTTAAGCTACAAAAAAGAAATGGATCCTGCCATTACGTATCAGTTGCATCAGGAACTGATTGCCTGTTCGGATGCCAGTGCAGAGCTTGACGAGAGAATGGAAGCCGTAAGGGATGCCATTGATGAGCGACGAAGCAGACGAGAGGCAAGAATGCTGCATTAAGAGGGATATGTTATGAGACGAAAAGGCAAAGGAGCTATTTGGTGATGGATTTCGAATACGGACAGCTTTGATAACAGTTGGAGTTACTTTGAATGTGCAGTTGAGTAAGTTTTTGTTGAACTAAATTAGGGAAGCTTGTTATGTGAATTTTGGATAATCATTGTTTCATAGTTATAAAAAGACGTTGCAGTTTATGTTCTTTTGCATTTTAAGAAAAGTAGTTTTTAAAAACATAAAATTTTGCTAGTTTCTTTTTGAAAAATATAGTATGATTAAAAGGATTGTATGTAGATTTGGAAAAAACGCTCCGAAAGGATGCGATACAATAGTGTTTTCGCAAAGCATTTATACCAAAAGAAGGTGTAAGCATATATTTGTGAAAACATAAAAACTGATAGGAGGAAAACTAAATTGGAAAAAGAATTAATCATTGTACTGGACTTTGGTGGACAGTATAACCAATTAGTTGCACGTCGAGTGCGTGAGTGTAATGTGTATTGTGAGATTTACTCATATCGCATGGATATTGAAAAGATTAAAGCTATGAATCCAAAGGGTATCATTTTGACCGGTGGACCAAATAGCTGCTATGAAGAGGATTCGCCTACATATACTGACGAATTGTTCAAACTTGGAATTCCTGTTTTAGGATTATGTTACGGTGCACAGCTTATGAACCATGTACTTGGTGGAAAGGTTGAAAAAGCGCCTGTTCGTGAGTATGGAAAGACAGAAGTGTTTGTAGACCAGACCTCTCCATTGTTTGAAAATGTTGCATTGGATTCAGCAGAAAAGTCAACCATTTGCTGGATGAGTCACTTTGATTATATTTCAAAACCTGCACCAGGATTTCAGATTACTGCACACACTGCAGACTGTCCTGTGGCAGCAGATGAAGATAGAGAACACAATTTATATGCAATCCAGTTCCATCCGGAAGTGCTTCATACGATAGAAGGAAGCAAGATGCTTTACAATTTCGTTCGTAATGTATGTGGTTGTTCAGGCTCTTGGAAAATGGATTCCTTTGTGGAAAATGCCATTGCAGAAGTGCGTGAAAAGGTTGGAGATGGAAAGGTATTGCTTGCATTGTCAGGTGGAGTAGATTCTTCTGTACTTGCAGCATTGCTTGCAAAAGCCATCGGTTCACAGCTTACCTGTGTATTCGTAGACCATGGTTTACTTCGTAAAAACGAAGGGGATGAAGTGGAAGCCGTATTTGGAAAAGAAGGCTCATTTGACATTAACTTTGTTCGTGTGAATGCGCAGGAACGCTACTATCAGAAATTAGCGGGCGTGACAGAACCAGAAGCAAAGCGTAAGATTATCGGTGAAGAATTTATCCGCGTATTTGAGGAAGAAGCTAAGAAAATCGGCGCAGTAGATTTCCTTGCACAGGGAACAATCTACCCTGACGTAGTAGAATCCGGCTTGGGCGGAGAGTCTGCAGTTATCAAGTCTCACCACAACGTAGGAGGACTTCCTGACTTCGTAGATTTTAAAGATATCGTAGAGCCACTTCGTAACCTCTTCAAGGATGAAGTTCGTAAGGTTGGATTGGAACTTGGCTTGCCAGAATTTTTAGTATATCGTCAGCCATTCCCAGGTCCGGGACTTGGTATTCGTATCATCGGTGAAGTAACTGGCGAGAAAGTACGCATTGTACAAGATGCAGACGCTATTTACCGCGAGGAAGTGGACAAGGCAGCAGCAGATTACAAGGAAGAAAATGGTGTGGAAGCAACATGGATGCCAAATCAGTATTTTGCAGCCCTCACAAACGTTCGTTCCGTAGGAGTTATGGGTGATGAGAGAACATATGATTACGCCGTAGTTGTACGTGCTGTTCGTACCGTGGACTTTATGACTGCAGAGGCAGCAGAAATCCCATTTGAAGTATTGCAGACGGTAATGAGCCGTATTATTAACGAGGTGAAAGGGGTTAATCGTGTATTCTACGATTTGACCACTAAGCCACCTGGAACGATAGAGATGGAATAGTGCTGGTGGCAGATGTCATGATAATGCATGTTGCGAGAGCATGTGGGCAAGGTTCAAAGAAGAATTATTATATGGTTGTTATGATACTTCGAAAATGAGAGTAAGATGTTTAGGAAGCTTTTGATGATAAAAGAAAATGAAATGGTAAGATAGCTTTTTTACAGAAATTAGATTGCGCAAAAGACAATTAGAATCGACATTCAGTGAAAAGATATAAATGCACCTTAAATTGTAACGTAAATCGCGTTACAATAAATAAAAAGGAGTTGATACGTATGGAGAAAACAGCAACACTCAATTTACGAGTTAATCCTACAACGAAAAA
>CADBNB010000043.1 GCA_902795895.1 uncultured Lachnospiraceae bacterium
TAGATGAAAGGAATAGATATCAGTTTGGTGTTTTTGTTATGTTTCACTTAGTCAGAGTTTGAACTACTGACTGAGTGAAATCATCTTTCGTCCGATAATTTCTCCAAGTTTCACTTTTGTTTCTATATTGTTTCTGGAATTTTCTTTCAATTCTTCCGTAAGTTCTAAGGTTCCTTTTTTCACACATACGATGATGGTAGAACCACCAAATTCAAAATGACCTTTCTCCTGACCACGGGTAACCGGTGCTGGATGATGGTTTTCATTGGCAATCTTTCCAACAAGCATAGCACCTACTTCCATCATTAAAACAGAGCCAATGGAAGGAGTTTTGATGAGGCAAAATTCTCTTGTATTTTCCTTGTAAATAGGGTACACATCATTTGCCAAAGGCTGTACGGTGTGAAGCACGCCTGGAATACGATAATTTCTTGATTTTTCGCCGCTCTCTACATATACATAGCGATGATAATCATCAACGGACAAACGGAATAACAAAAGTGTACCGCCCTTGTAATAGTTGGCAAGTTTATTGCTCTTTAGTAAATCACGAAGAGAGTAGCGGGTATCTTTTACATCAACTACCATGTCATCACTGATTGGATAAGCAGTGAGTCTGCTGTCGCAAGGAGCGATAAAGGCAGTTTCATCTGCTGGTATCACACGGGCACCCTTTGCAATGTTTCTGTAGAAGAATTCATTGTAGGAATTGTAGGTTACTTTTTCGTATTCGTCCATGTTGATATGATTTCTCTTGATAAAAGGTTCAATCAAAAAACAGGATAACTTTGTGTTTAAAAATGCACCTACCACATCTGATAATTGTTTGTTTACCAACAGCTTTAAAATTGTGCGTCCGGCACAAGTTGTATATAAAAAGTTAACAGAACGCTCGAATAGAGTTTTTTTCTTCATGTTGATTACCAGCTTTCTTAATTGTTTTCCGTGTTATTTAAAGTCTTATTATTTTGGTATTCGTCTTCCCAACGTTCAAGCAATGGTTTGTCATTTGGCTGACGTTTTGAAATAGGAAAACGAGAATATAAAGCGATAACAACAACCGCAATAGTTACGATAACAACGATTAACGCAAGAGTACCGTTTCCAGGTTTCTTTAACTGGAAATCAACAATAAACAATGTACCAACTACTAAAGGAAGTGCGTGTAACACAAGTACAAAAATATTATCAGGAATAATAAAGCTTAACAAAAACGTAAGTGGTAACAAAATGGCAATAGAAGTAATTGGCAAACCGTGATAGTACTTATTTGCACCACTTTCTTCACGCTGTCTGTTTGTTTCCAATACGTTGAAAAATGCTAAACGAATAACGGAACAAATACCGTAGTAACCAAGGGCTAACTGACCGAAAGTTGAATTAACGCCTAAAAGATAACAGATCATAATAGGAAATACGCCGAAAGCTACAACGTCAACCAAAGAATCAATCTGTAAACCAAAAAGCTTTTCATCGTCGGTACGTTCTGTTTTACGTCGGGCAACTTTTCCGTCAAACATATCACATAGTCCTGAAAATGCCAGACATAAAATGGCTGTTCTAAAGTGTCCATCAATGGCTTGCGTCATACCAAAGATAGATGATAATAAACTTAAATACGTTAAAATTACAGTATAATCATAAAATCCAATCATTTTTCTTCTCCCTTGTCTTTTCCTATAAAAAATTGAGCTACTATTGTAAATAGTGCGCTGATTAGCAGTTGGGTGTAATAACTGAGTCCTCTGCTGATTACCAGAACTGATGTGGTAAGGTGTAACAGCATAGGCTCAAATGTTTTGTTAAATAATGCTTCATTGATACCCATTCCACCGGGAAGTGGTAACATGTCAATTGCTACATAAATCATGGCCTGTAAGCATGTAATAGTGACAATGTTTTCCTGTTCAAAGTGGAACGATAAACATACAAAATATGTGATCAAGAAAATAAACAATCTTTGAACAAATGTTAGTATAAATGCGTTTACAATCACGATTTTATTCTTGATGAAGAATGATGCTGCATCGTTATAGCGTGTAATAAACGAATTTGTTCGTTTGATAATATTTTCTTCATGTCTTACTAAATGGATCTTTTTACCAAGCTTCAACATCGTAGAAATCATCCAACGAAGTATTGCCGGCTGGAAAATTGCAGTTATCATAAAGGCAATTGCAATTACATTTAATATCATTCCGAAAATACACCAACCCAGCACCGGATGCAGAAAATGCATAATCCGCGAAGGACGGAAAATAAAAATAACTGCACCAACGATAACCAAGACCGCTTTGTATGTGATAGCCACAATCATCAAAACCAGTGTGGATGTGGTAAGTGGAATACCATCTTTTTTCATATAGACCATCTGTGCCGGTTGACCACCGGAGGCAGATGGTGTAATACAACTAAAGAAAAAACCAATAAACGAATACAAAAAGCAATGAGAAAGTTTCGTCTCCTGACCAACACTTCTCATCAGATAATGTATTACGAGTGCTTCACTTAAAATAAATCCAACTACCAGAATAACCGGGATGAGCCAGTAAGCGGAGTCGGCATTATGAATATTGCTATAAATCGCTTTTAAATCTTCACCAGAGAATACATACCAGATTGTCAGCAAAAAGATTATGATTAAAAAAATCACATTAAAAATTGTACTCTTTTTGGACTTCATCCTAAATCCTCCGTCATTCATTGATGTGCTTCCCTAAATTTTTGGGAATTTTTGAAAGTACATGTATTTATACTATCCAAATATGGAAAGTATATTTGGGTGGAAACTAAAAAAACACCACACGTTCTAAATAGTAACAAAAAAAACGTCATTTGTCGATAGAAACTGAAAAATACTCAAGAAAAAATGCTTAAATAATAAAAAAGCATAGGTTTACAAAGAATCAGATTTTTCTTATAATTAGAACAGCCAGAAGGGTAGTAAGAAAAAAGAAAAGGTGAAAATATGCGAATAGATAGAGAGGATATGCTGGAACTGACACGTAGAATGACTACTTCACGGTTTTGTTTTAGTCGGGTGGCAGGTGCTTACGTAGATGAGGAAGGCGAAGTTGAGGGAACTTTTAATACCCAGTTTCGAAATCTGACCAAACAGGAGCAGGCGAGACACTTGGAAATTGCAAAGGTAATACCATTTTCAAAAACCAATGAACAGGTGAAATGTCTGGATATTGATAAGGAGAAAAAACAGGCAATGGCAATGCGACAGGTATTGCTGGCTTTGAAAGAGTGTGAGTTGAAAAACGATGCCCTTATGTACAGTTTGTATGAATATATTGGGGACCGTTATCAGCCGGGAAGAAAATACGCCCTTATGCTGTTTTTTGGAAGTTTTGATATTCCGAAAAAGGGCTCCGATAAAGTGGACCAATGGGACTCGGAAGAAGTGTTTAACTTTATGATAGGTGCAGTATGTCCAATGAACGGGGAATATGAAGCCGGAAAACCCTATGCGGGATTTTTGTATCCTGCCTATATGAATCATTGTGCAGATTTGGCAAGAATTCAGATTTTTGAGCAGGCAGGGCGATGTGAGGAAGTTAAACAGATTTTGTTTTCGTAAGAGCAGAATAAAATGATATTTTGAGGATGACACTCGATATACTGGGCGCTGTGAGAAAAAAGTTGTAATCGTTCATGCGTGGTGGATAAAAATGTTATTTTGTGAATTGTTCGAAAACTGAAAGCAGGAATTGTGGATAGATGAAAGAAGGAGTTATCATGCAGTTAACGACACTGTGTTATATCGAAAAAGAAGATAAATATCTGATGTTACATCGGGTAAAAAAAGAAGTGGATATCAACAAGGATAAATGGATCGGAGTTGGTGGTAAATTCGAAGAGGGAGAATGTCCGGAAGAATGCCTTTTACGGGAAGTGAAAGAAGAAACCGGTTATACCCTTACCGATTATCAGTTTCGAGGTATTGTTACCTTTATTTCAGACAGCTGGGTGAATGAAAGTATGCATTTGTTCACAGCCACAGGATTTGAGGGAGAACAGATTGTTTGTGACGAGGGTGAGTTAGTCTGGGTGGAGAAAGATAAATTGATGGAGTTGAACCTTTGGGAAGGGGATAAGATATTTTTGGAACTTCTTCAAAAGGAACAACGTTTCTTTTCTTTGAAACTGGTGTATGAAGGTGATACACTTGTGGAGCAGAAATTAAAGATTTACAGGTAAAAATGGAGAAAATATATGAGCAATAAATTAGTGCAAAATGAGAATAACAAAGATTTAGAATTAGAAAAAAATCAGGAATTAGAACAGGCAATCAAGGAATTGCAGGAACATCCCACGGAGGAACTATTGGCACATACTTTAACAGTTCTTCGAAGAAGAATGAAAGAAGAAGGTCATTTTATAGTGGCTGTGGAAGCAGGAGAGGGAGAGCAAATCTCTATGAAAACAGTGAATACTCCCGATGGTGGTGTGTGGTTTGCAGCATTTACAAGTTTCGATGAACAATTAAAGGGAGATATGGGAGTAATGTCAGCATTTACGGCACCAATCCATCAACTTTTTCAAATGGCACTTCAAGCACCGGAAGTTCAGGGACTTATCGTAAATCCTTGGAACCGGACACTGATGCTTGATAAAAATTTAATTCATATTACTATTGGAGCGTAGTAATTCCTTCAGGTAAACAACTCTGCCACAGATGCTGCTTTTTTTCACAGGACCGATTTCGCGGCTATCTTTACTGATTTCACGGTTGTCCCCAAGAACAAAATACTCATCTATATCTAATGTGATTGGTTCAGAGGCAATTCCTTCATCGGTAATTGGCATTTTACCGTAATTTTCTTTCAAAATTTTACCGTTGATAAAAATATCAGCACCAACAATCTGAATGGTTTCTCCCGGAAGACCGATTACTCGTTTGATATATTTTTCGTCTTCTATTTTCTTGATTTTACTTTCGATTACCCCTAAAGGTGTATCATTTGTAATACGCTTTTCAGGATAGAAAACAATAACGTCAAATCGGTCGATACCGTCAAATTTATATAAAATTTTATCCAATAAAACATTTTCGCCGTTATGGAAATTATTTTCCAGAGATCTTCCTTGTACCATAGATCTTTGGGCTGCAAAAGTTGGAACAACATACCAGCTTATTGACATGATAACCAATAATGTGAGCATGGAACGCACGCATTCCATGGCAAATTTTCTAGTCAGTAATTTCTTTTTCAAAGTTAATAATTTTTCTTTCATAAAATACCTCCTGATGTCCTCTTGGAATTATTTTCAAAAATTATGTGTATAAGCCTCTGTTGTTCTCTGAAGTGGGAACGGTAAGAGGCTTAATAAGTGTGTGAAATAAGTTACTATTTTCAGGTAGTAGGATATGAAAAATATTTGTAGTTTTGATGTACTTCTATTTGTGGATTTTGTAGATTTTTTGGAAATGTTAAAAAAAATCAACCAAATTGAATAAATATAATCATTTACAATTAAAATGAAAGTGATAAAATAATATCAAGATAGTTGATTTATTTATACATATATATAATAAATATATACACTTTGACTGACAGAAAGAAGGAATAGATATGAAGAATTCAGACAAGTATATCAAACAGTATTTTTTACCACCAGTGTTAGATTTTGAGTGGGCAAAGAAAGATTGTATCGAAAAGGCACCAATCTGGTGTTCTGTAGATTTGAGAGATGGTAATCAGGCATTGATTGAGCCTATGGGATTGGAAGAAAAAATTGAATTTTTTCAGATGCTTGTAGATATTGGATTTAAAGAAATCGAAGTAGGTTTTCCGGCTGCTTCTGAGACAGAGTTTGACTTCATGAGAGCCTTGATCGATAGAAATATGATTCCTGATGACGTAACTGTTCAGGTACTTACACAGGCGAGAGAGCACATTATCAAGAGAACATTTGAAGCCGTAAAGGGTGCGCCTCACGCAGTAATTCATTTGTACAATTCTACATCTGTTGCTCAAAGAGAACAGGTATTTAAGAAAGATAAAGAACAGATTAAACAGCTTGCCATTGACGGAGCTAAGTTGTTAAAGAAATTAGCTGACGAGACCGACGGAGACTTCTCCTTTGAGTACAGTCCGGAAAGTTTCCACGGAACAGAAGTAGAGTATGCATTAGAAGTTTGTAATGCAGTTCTTGATGTATGGCAGCCTACACCAGAGCGTAAAGCCATTATCAATATCCCTGCAACTGTTGAAACAGCAATGCCTCATATTTTCGCAGCACAGGTTGCATACTTAAGCCAGAACTTCAAGTATAGAGAAAACGTAGTATTGAGCTTACATCCACACAACGACAGAGGATGTGGCGTGGCAGATGCTGAGTTAGGATTATTGGCAGGAGCTGACCGTATCGAAGGTACATTATTTGGAAATGGTGAGAGAACAGGTAACGTAGATATTGTTACATTGGCTATGAACATGTACTCATACGGAATTGATCCAAAACTTGAGTTTAGCAATATGCCAGAGATTCGTCAATTATACGAGAGAGTTACAAGAATGCAGGTGCATGAGCGTCAGCCATATGCCGGAGATTTAGTGTTCTCTGCATTCTCAGGTTCACATCAGGATGCCATCGCCAAAGGTATGGCTATGAGAGATGATAAGACAGGAAAATGGACGGTTCCATATCTTCCAATTGATCCTGTTGATGTAGGAAGAACATATGATGCAGATGTTATCCGAATTAACAGCCAGTCAGGTAAGGGTGGTATCGCATACATTTTGAAGGAAAACTTCTCAATTCATGTGCCTGATAAGATGAGAGAGACTGTTGGATATACCGTAAAACAGGTATCTGACGAAGAACATAAAGAATTATCACCACAGTGGGTATACGAAATTTTCGAGGAGAATTTCATTAACTATACACCGGTATTTACCATTCCTGAGTGTCATTTCAGACAGGATAATGGTATCATGGCAGAGTCTACAATTTTCTGCGGAGAGAAGAAGACTATTGTAGATGCCAATGGAAATGGACGTCTGGATGCAGTAAGTAATACGATTAAACAGTACTTTGGTATCAGTTATGAGTTAATGTCATACGAAGAGCATGCACTTTCCAGAGGTTCTTCTTCTAAGGCTATGGCATATGTAGGAATTAACTGCGAAGGTAAGGTATATTGGGGAGCAGGTATTGATGAGGATATCATCAAGGCTTCTATTTCAGCTTTGGTTGTAGCAGTAAATAAACTTCCTCAAGTTCTTGGAAATGAAGATGCAAAGGATGACCGTCTGATGCAGATGATTAACTACATTCAGAGTAACTACCAGACAGTAACTTTAGAGAGTATGGCAGATGAATTTAAGTTATCAACTCCATACATTTCAAAATATATCAAAGATAAGTCAGGAAAGACTTTTGGGGCACATGTGGCACACGTTCGTTTAA
>CADBNB010000044.1 GCA_902795895.1 uncultured Lachnospiraceae bacterium
AATACAGATTTGTTGATCTTATGCTCTTCTGCAAATTCCTTGCTTGAAAGGATCATACCACCTCTTGGTCCGCGAAGTGTTTTATGTGTAGTTGTTGTAGTTACATGAGCGTATGGAATTGGGCTTTCATGCAATCCTGCTGCCACAAGACCTGCGATGTGAGCCATATCTACCATCAAATATGCTCCTACTTTATCTGCAACTTCTCTAAATCTCTTGAAATCAATCTTTCTTGCATATGCGCTGGCACCAGCTACAATTAACTTTGGCTTGCACTCTAATGCAATCTTCTCTAACTCATCGTAATCGATAAATCCGTCATCATTTACTCCGTAAGGAACAATGTTGAAGTAGCTTCCTGACATATTTACAGGGCTTCCGTGTGTTAAGTGTCCGCCGTGGTCAAGGTTCATACCCATTACAGTGTCGCCCGGTTTTAATAAGCAGAAAAATACTGCCATGTTTGCCTGAGCACCTGAGTGTGGCTGAACATTTGCGTAAGTACATCCAAATAACTTCATAGCACGATCTCTTGCTAAATCTTCAACAACGTCAACATACTGGCATCCGCCGTAATAACGTTTTCCCGGGTATCCTTCCGCATATTTATTTGTAAGTGTGCTTCCCATAGCTGACATAACTGCCTTACTTACAAAGTTTTCTGAAGCGATTAACTCAATATGGTCATTCTGACGCTGAGTTTCCTGCTCAATGGCTTTCGCCAAATCTGGGTCATAGTTCTTTACTTCTTCAAATCCATACATACTTTTTTCCTCCTGATACTCTTTTTATATTATGATTACATTTTCAGTAACTTATCCCTTTACCGCCATAAATGGCTGCTCTTTCACTAATTCATACATATCGTAAATGTCCTTCGCCTTTGGAAGTCCCGGACGAAATGCGCAGGCAGAACCTGCTGCCAAAGCAAGGTCAAATGCTTCGTAGTAGTCACCGTTTTTCATAAATCCTGTAAGGAAACCGGCAAGCATAGAATTTCCAGCTCCTACGCCATCTACTACTTCTCCCTTTGGTGGTGTCTTTGAAAGAACCGTACCGTCCTCCAACAACATAAGGGCTCCGTCACCCCCAAGGGAAACTAAAATGTTTCTTGCTCCCTTTTTCTGAAGCATTTTAGCATATTTTACTACATCATCCTGTGTCTCAATATCTGAAAATGACACACCGCAGGCATTTGCAAGCTCTTTGCGGTTTGGTTTTATCAAAAATGGATGATAAGGAAGTACCTGTGTTAACAGTTTCTTTTCCGCATCCACGATAATCTTTACATCTTTGTCTTCCAAATGTTCGATAATCTGAGCATAAATATCTTCCGGCAAACTAGCCATGGCACTACCACCAAGGACTAAAACATCACCGTCTTCAATCTGCTCTAATTTTTCAAACAACTGTGCCAGCTTTTCTTCCGGAACTAACGGTCCAATTCCGTTGATTTCTGTCTCTCTTTTTTCATTTAGCACACCGTTGTTTCCTTTGATCTTGATGTTGATACGGCTCATGCCATATCTTAAGTGTACAAAATCAACGAAACATCCATACAATGCCAAATCCCTCTCAATCTTTTCTCCGGTAAATCCTGCCACAAATCCAAGTGCAACATTTTCCACATCGAGATTTTTAAGAACCTGAGAAACATTGATTCCTTTTCCCCCGGCAAATACCTCTTCTTTTTCGTTTCGATTTACGGTATCTTTCGTAAAATCTGTCATTGTTATAATATAATCTAACGCCGGATTAAGGGTCAATGTATAGATCATATAATCATCTCCTCACTAGTTTAACGCTTGCTTCTTCTTAGTATTTCCTTTAATTCTTCCACGCTAAATGTATAATTTGTATTGCAGAAATGGCAATTAAGCTCAACCGGCTTGCCTTCCTGAATCATTTCATTTAATTCCTTGGCACCTACGCTTATAAGCGCTTTGGAAACTCTTTCTTTGCAACAGTTACAATAAAACTGTGCCGGAAGGGTATCCATAAACTCTACACCGAATTCTCCAAGTAATTCTTCCACAATATCTTCCGGACTCATCCCCTTTTCCAAAAGAGATGTAATGGAAGTAACATTTTTCAATTTTTCTTCCAACTTTTCTGCCAAGCCGTCTTCCGCAAAAGGCATAAGCTGAATAATAAATCCTCCGGCTCTCTTAACAGTGTTATCCTTTTCCATCAACACTCCAAGTGCTACTGCAGAAGGTACCTGCTCGGAAGTAGCAAAGTAATACGTCAAATCCTCCGCAATCTCTCCGGATACAAGCTGTGTTTGCCCCATGTAAGGCTCCTTAAGTCCCATGTCCTTAATGACACTAAGAACACCTAAGTCCAAGGCTTTTCCCACATCCAGTTTTCCTGCTTCACTTGGTGGAAGCATTACGTTTGGGTTGTAGGCATATCCTTTGACATTTCCCTTTGAGTCAGCCGTTACCGTAAGTCCTGTGATTGGACCACTACACTGTATCTGAAGTGTCAACATATCTTTGTCGCCCTTCATCATACTTCCCATCATCACTCCACCGGTAAGCAGTCTTCCAAGGGCTGCTGTGGAAACCGGGCTGGTGTTGTGTGCTGCTCTGGCATGTTCCACTAAATCTCTTGTTGTTGCTGCAAATACACGAATCTGATTGTTTGCTGCTGTTCCTCTAACAATATAATCTGACATAGTATTCCTCGATTCCTTCCATACTACAAATATATCTACTTAAACTAACATATATAATCTGTTCTTCCCTCTCCACACTCCAAGGGTTTTGCAAAGAAAAACAGTTAACATCACTTCTATCAAATATCCACTTCTATTATTCTTCTACGTATTCGTAGGATTTGTTTTCCTGATAACCTTCCCTGGCAATGACATAAATACGTTCGCTGTCCGCCTTAGGTGGTTCTTTTGTAAATGCATCATAGGCTGCCACAAATTTCATGCCTGCCTCTGAAAGTAATTCTTTCACACGCTCTAATTTGTAAGCTCTCTGATGATGGGTTTCTTCCATTCGCTCAAAGAGATTGCCCTCCTGCTGCACATAAATGGTAAGATCGTATTCATTGATCTGTTCATCTTCAAAATAATAGTTTTCCCAAATGAAGCTTGCATCCTCTCTGTTTTCACAGATATTTCTCTCTCCAAGGATTTCCTTGTACTTGTACTCGGTGTTTAAATCAAAGATAAACAATCCATCCTTTTCAAGATAATTATTTACCAGACGAAATACCTGAAGCAAATCCTCATCTTCCAATATATAATTCATGCTGTCACATATGCTGACTGCCGCATGAACGGTACCATAAAGCTCCATCTCCCGCATATCCTGCAGAAGATATAAAATGCCCCGGCGCCTGTCATCTTCAGCATAATCCATAAGTTTTTCCCTGGCAATGGCAAGCATATCTTCTGCATTGTCAATGCCAATCATGTCATAGCCTTTTTGCGCCAATAGTTCGGTAATCTTTCCGGTTCCACAACCAAGGTCAACAACAATTCCCTCATTGACACCATATTCACTTAATAATCCATGTAAATATTCGCACCATTCCTCGTAAGGAACATTGTCCATAAAGGTATCGTATACCTCTGCAAATCCGGTATAGGCTTCCATTGTTTTATCTCCTATCTATATTGAACAATTGTAATTGTATTTTTACCAACAATACTCTTCATTATATCTCATTTTCATATTTTTCTCAACTCAATTTTACAATCACATTACCTGTGTATTTTACAATCCCAGTGCCTCAGAAATTCCTTCCACCATCTGTTCTTCATTTGCATTTTCGTCCATCTGGTAAAACTGCATCTTTCCGTCATAAATACAATGTCCACTTTCCACTGTATTTCCATTCACGGTAATCTTCATACTATTTGCCTGATACGCCTGAATAAATGTATTTACTACACTACTCATCATCAACAATTCTTCTGTATTTCCAAGTGTAAATAATTTTTCCTGAAATTTATCTGAAAAATCAACTACAAGTTCTTTTCCTGACTTTGTTGTATTTTCTTTGATGCTGTTTACTTTTGTATTTTTTGCCAAAACTCCATGTTTTATCAATTGATTTACTAAAAATTCAGGTGTCACTTCATCTCCCGAAACTACATCGCACTGCATGTTATCATCATTGTCATTTCCATAATAGATAGATGTTCCTTCCACCTTTGGTTCCACGGTAACTTCCGGTGTCTGACTTCCCGCATCATCTGTGGAAATTGGATTTCCCGACGCATCCAAATCCTCTCCTGTTCCCTGTGGCATATCCGAAACAAAATCTGTGTAATTGGTTGTTTCCGGCTCATTAGTCGGTGTTACGGCTTTTTTCCTGCCACAACCACATCCCGATACTAAAACTGCCATACTCATAGTTACTGCCATAATTGAAATATATTTCTTTTTCATTTTCTTCTCCTCATCTCATTAGACTCACTAAATAAATACAGTGCCCCAGACTTTTGCCTGACGCACTGTTATTATTTCACATTTTACGGATTATTTCAAGAATGAAGTATCGTCTCCAAT
>CADBNB010000045.1 GCA_902795895.1 uncultured Lachnospiraceae bacterium
ATCCACACTTCTGTTTTTTAACCGTATTTTTACTTCCCGGTTGGTCATTTCCGGGTACTTTTGAAGTAAGAGAGCAATAGCTCCGGAAACCATTGGGGTAGACATGGAGGTACCACTTTTTATGGCATACCATTTTGCATTTCGCCCATAGTTTTTCGGGATACCACAACTGACAATCATACTTCCCGGTGCCACCAAATCCGGCTTTTTGATACACTCAGAAGTAGGTCCTCTTCCGGAATAATCTTTTTTTATTCTTCCAAAAGTTGAGGACACACTTTCGTAATCACAACTCCCCACAGTTATGATTTTTCTGCTGTTTCCCGGTGCTCCAACACTTCCAGGCCCCGGTCCGTTATTCCCTGCTGCAACGCAGACAATTATTCCATGTTCCCAAAGCTCATTGATACAGGAAACTAAAGGGGAGTTTTCCCCTACGTTATCATTTTTTCCAGTGCCGATGGAAATATTTACAATCCGTATGTGATACCTCATTCGATTTTTAATAATCCAATCTACTGCCCGGAACACATTTTCCTCATTTCCATTTCCATTATTGTCTAATATTTTAATTCCTATAAAAAAACAAGCAGGAGCAACTCCCACGAAACGCCCATTTGACGCTACTCCTGTTCCTCCTGCTATTCCTGCAATATGCGTTCCGTGTCCGCAATCATCGTAGCATGCTGCCCGACCATTAACAAAATCCTGAAACGCAATAATTCGTTCATTTTGTATATCCGGATGCTTCGGGAATATTCCCGTATCCATAAATGCAATTCCTACACCGGCACCAGAAAATCCAAGTTGATGCACCGATGCACTTTCTATCACTTTGCCTGCACGCTCCATGAAAGCCTCCATATGTGCTTTCTATTATTGTATGCGTTTATTTCATGATGGGCACCCTGTAATAGAAATTATTAAGTATCTCAGCATGTCAATCCTATGATGCTGCCATAAACGAAAGTAGGTTTACTCTTCGTATGGACGAATTCTGTATGTCACACCAATCTCTTCACAGATCTTTGCGCACTTTTCCTCCTCTTCCTTGGAAATCGTAGTTGAAACCGTAGAAAGAACTACATTTGGCACATACTTTTTCACATCCTTTGCGAAAGTAAGCATAGCGTCAAAAGACTTATTCCCAAACTTGCTTCGAACGATTTCATGATATTTTTCCGCATTTGGAGTATTTAAGCTAATGGAAATAGTATCCACAAGCCCTTCAAATTCCGGTGTAATATCTCTGTCCCAGATAAGATTTCCAAGTCCGTTGGTATTGACACGGATTGGCATATGATACGTATCTTTTACGAATTTTGCCACCTGCTTCAACATAGGTAACGCCTCTGTAGGCTCTCCAAAACCACAGAATACCACTTCATCATACTGAAGCATATCCTGACGTTCAAACGCCTCTTTCACTTCCTCAAAGCTAGGCTCATGGTCTAACCACAAACTCTCCGACTCTCCAACCTTGTCCATATTCTGTCTCAAACAAAATACACAGGAACAAGGACATTTGTTTGTTAAGTTTACGTATAAATTATTATGCACTTTGTAAAGTATCTCCATCATATTACATTACTCCTTCCAATATCATTAATTCAAAAATAATTAATTATTTATCTATTTTACACCAAGCCCATTCATAAGCTTATCTACCCGCTTTTAACAATATGTTTATCACTCTAGAGTTGGTTTAAAAATTCCTCAATACAAACTCCATCCGTCAAAGGCAAATCCATCTCAATGGAACGCTCGATACATTTTTTAATAAATGCTGCTGCCTTTCTTACCGATGTTTCAAAATCCACTCCATTGACCGCATCTGCTGCCAAAATCGCAGAAAAAACATCTCCGGTTCCGGATCTTGACTCGCCAATCTTCTTAATACGAAGCATTTTCGGTTCTTTACCCTTTTCGTAACAGAAATTTCCCAAATAAGTCGACACAGGCACACCAGTAATGACTATCTTTTCCGGTCCTTTTTCACTGAGATGTTTCGCAATCTTTGTAAGTTCCGAAGTATTCATGTTTTCTTTATATTCTACATCTGCCAGTATACAGGCTTCTGTAAGGTTCGGTGTCAGAATATCTGCATGTTTCACCAGCTTTTTCATCTCCTGACACATTTCATGGGTGTAGGTGGTGTACGCCTTTCCATAATCCCCCATAACTGGATCCATAATCACTATGGTGTCTTCTGTTTTAAAATCTTTAAGGAACTGTGAAACAATCTCTATCTGATCCTTAGAGCCAAGGAAGCCGGTGGAAATACCATTAAACCTTAAATCAAGTTTTTTCCACTGGTCAATATATGCTTGCATTTTGTCTGTATAGTCATCAAAAAAATAACTCTCAAATCCTGTATGATTTGAAAAAATCGACGTAGGTACCGGGCAACACTGTACCTTCATGACCGAAATAATTGGCCATGCAACTGCAATGGAGCACCTTCCAAATCCCGATAGATCATTGATAACCGCGATCTTCTTTTGATTGTTATGTGTACTCATGTTCATCCTCTTTTCAAACGATATGTTTTCCAGGAAACTCCTTAAATCTCCAAGAAAACATTTATTGTCTCCACTAAAAACTGCGTGTCTAAACCCACAAAGTCGGATTTTTTGACACTGTAATCATCATAACATTATCATTTCTGAAAAACAAGACGCAAATGTCCAAGCCCACCTGCATACAATAGCATTGTAATAAAAATTATGGAGGCTCAATATGAGTGATTTAACAGCAACAAACTGCAACACAGGATGCGGATGCAACAATGATGGAGGATGCTCAACAATTATCTGGATTTTACTCATCCTCTGCTGTTGTGGAAATAACGGTTTCGGCGGCTTTGGTGGAGGCTGCGGTGGAGATTCCAACGCAATTCTTTGGATTTTACTTATTTTGTGCTGCTGTGGAAACGGAAATTCTTTCTTCTAAAATACACTCAGGGTGCCAAAACACCCTGATATAAGATTTTTGTATCGTCAATCCATGTATTCCGTCAGTGGTCATGTAAGACGAACCTTTACGGGGAAGGATTGGAAAACTCTTGCCAATCCTTCTCGTTTTATCTCTTTACTCTTTTCTTTTCATCTACAATCTTATCCTGTCCCAATAATTCTTCATATTCGTACCGGTTTTTGCATTTTAAACATTTAAGGTCAATCTCATAAATGGTATTCTCGTCAATCACCAGCATACTGTCATTTTCATCGCTCTTATCTTTTCCCATATTGTGACTCCTTTTCATGTTCTCTCGAAGGCTTCCTTATACAAGAGAACCTTTTCCTCTTTTCTATATTTTATGTACAAGTTCCAATTGTGCTACTGTAACTGTACACAAATACATCTTGCATCAAGGAGTACGAAAGGACTTAAAGACCGATGACACTCACACTAATCCATGGAAATATTTAGTTCAGAAAGAATTTCGTGTTTCGTATCTATCATCTTTTTCAAGGTTTTCTCATCATTAGAAAAGGTTTCCCGTAGCTATCACTTCCACTATCAATTCACTATCTAAACAATCCTCAACCTGACATTTCAATATTGGTCGATGTTTTTTTGTAAAAAATGAAATGATTCTTTAATCTGTTTTTTTATTATTATACAACTTTTTATTTTTTTTTGCTGTTGAATCATGTTTTTAATTCCTTTATAATGTGAGTATGATATTGAAGGTAAAGAAAGGCAGTGTATAGATATGGCAGGTTCTAGTTACGGAACAATTTTTCGTGTTTCCACATGGGGAGAGTCTCATGGAAAAGGGGTGGGCGTTGTAATCGACGGATGCCCTGCTGGTTTATATTTAAATGAAAGCATGATTCAACCTTATATGGATCGTAGAAAACCGGGTGCAACAAAGTATTCCACACCTCGTAAAGAAAGTGATGAGATAGAGATTTTATCCGGAGTATTTGAAGGACGTACCACAGGAACTCCGATTTCCATGGTTGTATATAATAAGACACAGCGTTCACAGGATTACAGTGAAATCGCAAGTTATTATCGTCCGGGACATGCGGATTACACCTTTGACAGCAAATACGGTTTCCGTGATTACCGCGGTGGCGGCCGTTCTTCCGGTCGTGAAACTATTGCCCGTGTTGCAGGTGGTGCTGTGGCATCTTTGATTTTGAAAACTATCGGAATCGAAGTAAATGCTTACACAAAATCCATCGGACCTATTGAAATTGATTATGCCAAATGCAGTCGTGAAAATGTATTCCAAAGTCCACTTTATATGCCAGACTTAGAGGCTTCTGCACAAGCGGAAGAATACTTATCACAGACTATGCAAAACCAGGATTCTGCAGGTGGTATCTGTGAGTGTATCATTAGTGGTGTTCCTGCCGGTATTGGTGAGACTGTATTTGAAAAATTAGACGCAAATTTAGCAAAAGGAATTATGTCCATCGGTGCTGTAAAAGGTGTTGAAATCGGTGCTGGATTTGAAGCAGCAAAAATGACCGGTTCCCAGAACAACGATAACTTCTTTACAGACAACAGCATGGTTCGCAAAATGAGTAACAACGCAGGTGGTATCCTTGGTGGTATCAGTGATGGTTCTGAAATCATTCTTCGTGCTGCATTTAAGCCTACACCATCCATCAGTGGAACTCAAAAGACCATCAACAATATGGGACAAAACATCGACATTAACATTCACGGACGTCACGATCCTATCATCGTTCCTCGTGGCGTAGTTGTCGTAGAGTCTATGGCTGCCATGACAATTCTTGATATGATGTTTATCAATATGGCTACCCGTATGGACAAGTTCACGGAGTTTTATCGTAAATGATGATTTGAAAAGGCGTATCCTAAGTCTGACAAAAGTCAAACTTAAGATACGCCTTTAGAGTTTTAACTATTACTTTCCTACTTTTTGAAAGTAACCTTATTACTAAATGCTCCCTTCACCTTTCCGTTAATTGCACGGACACGAACAAAATATTTCTTTCTTTTTTTGAAACTCTTATATGTAAGAGTATTCTTCTTCACATTCTTTTTCACTACTGCTTTCTTGAAATTCTTATCCGTTGAAATCTGAATTTCATACTTCTTAGCATTTTTTACTTTGCTAAAGGTGATTTTACCACTCTTTGCAACTTTCACATTTTTTACTTTTGTAAGTTTAACGGTAGTGTTATTAGTAGTTTCACCTGTAGTTTCTGTATTTCCTGTAATTGCTCCAAAGCTTGCAGTTAATACATTAAGAGTTGATGTATATCCACGAAGAAGCTGCTCCGGCTGGAAACTCATAAGACCTTCATCAACCGTACCTTCTTTTTCGTTTACAAGACTTGCTGCCTGATCAAATACCGTTGCACCATTCTTGATAACATCATAATTATCTTCACTTAATACATTTACTCCGGCTAATCCCATGGTGTACATTGCCTGAGCTAATGACCATCCATTTATAGAACCGTCGTATGACAATCCATATCCGTCTTTATTCTGTACGGTTGCCAGATATCCTAACACCTGATTCACGGCATATGTTACTTCTTCTTTGTCAATGGCTGCATCTGTTGAATTTACATAAGGAGTCAATGCCTGTACTGCCATAGCTGCGCTGTCAACCATGTTGTAACAAATAGCACTATCAATCATGTTGCTTACATCATCCAATAAAGCGTTTACTAAAACTGCTCTTGTAATATAGTTATCACCTGTTGGTAATGTATATTTTCCTTCATCAAATGCCATTAAAAGTATTCCGTCTCTGGCATATACACCATACATTGCTGCCGGTGAAGAAACTTCATACATATTTTTCTGTGCCATTTTTTCAATCAGGTTGATACCGCCAACATTGGTAGCATCATATCCCATAGCAGTTACTGCAAGGGCAATTTTAGCATAATAAGGGCTTGCATAGCCGCTTGCCATAACGATTGCTTTTGTAGTTCCATCTTCCAGTGCTTTTCCATCTTCAAAATCTTTTAAATCTTTTACTAATGTATCGTAAGTTGACTTGTAAAATTCCTTTGCTTCAAATCCTGATTTTGCAAGAGAATACACTGTATAGAAATCATCCGTTCTTGCACCAAGTTTTGCTATTTTCTTTCCATTTTCAAAAGTTTTGTTGTAGATGTTCGTTGCCAAAAC
>CADBNB010000046.1 GCA_902795895.1 uncultured Lachnospiraceae bacterium
ACTGCTGTTGGTACTGCTGTTGGTACTGCTGTTGGTACTGCTGTTGGTACTGCTGTTGGTACTGCTGTTGGTACTGCTGTTGGCGCTACTGTTGGAGCTTCTGTTTTTGAAGGAGCCTGAGTAGCTAACAATGAAACTATTTTTGTTGTCTGATCCACTAAATATGTTCCAGCATAAACAGTATAGTTCTTGCTGCTGTTACTATCCCATGAACCATTTCCGTTATTGAAGCAAATTGTTGCTTCTGTTGTATCACCTAAATCAAGTGTAATTTTCCAATATCCTGCACTTTCTTTTACCATTTCTACACCTGGTGAAACAGTCCATGCTCCATTTACTTTGTAATGTGCATATGCAGTTGTCCATGATGTTGATGCAGATCTCTTATAATATACGATTGCTTTGTTTCCAACCGGATTTTGTGTTGGAGCAACTGTCGCTGTTGGTGCCACTGTAGCTGTTGCTGTTGGTGCTACCGTTGCTGTTGGCACTGGAGACTGTGTCTGTGGTGCCAGTGTTGGATAATATCCATTCATATAAGTTCCCTTAACCTGCAATCCGTTGATTACAAATTCACCACCAGTAGGTGCTTCAGATAAATCTGTACCTCCTACTGTTGTAGTATTAGCTAAAGAAACAATAATCTGTACATTATCTTTATCATTAAATGCAGATGGGATATCAAAACTTACATTTTTCAATGTCTTGTTTGTTGTTAATGAACATGTTCCAAGTTCAACGCTATTTGTTCCATCTGTAATTGTAAACTTATAGTTTGCTGGTCCTTTCTTGGTTGCACCAATCTGAAGAGACAATTTCATCTTTTCAACATGTTTTGTGCTTGTATTTACTGTAACACAAGCATTTTCAGTCCAGTTGTTTGACTTAGAAGCACCAATTGCTGGTACAATACCAACAACTGTTCCATCTTCTGCAGTGTATGAATCAGATGACCATGAAATGTGTTTTTTTGCATCTCCTGTAATTGTAGCAGTCATTGTACCATTTCCAGAAGTTACATTATATGTATATGTATCTTCTGTTGCATATTCATCAAGGTCTGCACCTGCAGTTTTGTTTGCATTGCTGTAGTCAAATGATGCTACATTTGCAGCTGTTACAGGTGTCTGTGTTGGTACTGCTGTAGGAGTAGCTGTTGGTGCTGGTGTTGCTGTACTAAATGTATATCCATAACTCTTGAACAAGTTATTCATAACACTGGTACGGTTCTTAACAAATGTGTTGAGTGCTGAAATATTATCTGCATAAGTTGTACCCTGGCAGTAACTTCCCCAGTAAGCAGAACCAAGTGTTCCCTCATTTCTGCTAAAGTTCATATTTGCAGATGCTTCGCACAATGAACCGTATTTTGAAATACTCATAAGCTTATTAACTGCAGTTGTTGAAGAAGTAGAACCTGTTGCAACCTTTAACAAAGGATAGAAATCAAGTGTCCATACACGAGCAACTTCCTTTTGGAATTCTTTGTGTTGCATAAGTTTTCCCAAGAAGTTAACATCTGTTTCACTACTCATTACATCCTTATTTTTGTAGATATGTTTCTTTTGAACATACATATAATTTACATCTTGTAAACCTCTTTTTGCATAGTTACCCATAGACCAGTCATAATCCCATGCAGGACCGAACTTAATCTTTCCATTGGTATCTTTATACATGAAGAAGCTTGTAGCTACCGCATCGATATCCATTGTAAGTTCTTCAATAATATACATCTGAGCAGCAGATGTAATATCCATATACTCTGTAAAATGTTTTCCTAAACTATTCTTTCCATTTGATGAATAAACTGCATCTTCCATCTCCTGGAAATAGTTTTTAATATATTTTACCTGTGCTTTTGAAGCATATTCTGGAGAAGTTACATTAACCTGCTGTCTTCTGCTACTTACAAAACCACTCTTTGTATCATTATATCTTTCATCCAACTCAAATTCACAAAGATATCCACCAGTAATATCTTCCGGATTATTAGGGATGTTATAGTACTTGTATGTACTTGCAGAAACACTTGAAGTACTTCCACCTCTTCCATATTTTGATAAAGATTCGCCTTCAGCCAATCCGTTTACTGCTTCTGTTTCTTCTTCCAAATCACGAATGTTTACTCTCTTAGAAGCAACTTCAATCTTAGAAGAAATTGTGTAGTTTCCAATGTATCTACCATTTTCATAAACATCAACTAATTCACTTTCAGGAGAAAATTCCATTCCTGCATCACTTGCAAGATCATAAATAAATTTATCACGAATCAATGCTTGGTCAAAGTTGTTTGCAAGAAGTGCCCATTTCTTTGATTTTCCCATTCCGAAAACTTTAACCTTCTCATCAAACTTAAGGCTGTATGGGTATTTCTTAAAAATCTGCTGTGCTGAATCCCAAGAAGAATTTCCTCTTCCTTTGATTGTTTCCAATCCAACTTTTGCTACCTTTCCCTTATTATCAACATAAACAACGCTACCGCTGTCTGTATTTGACTTACTTTTGTTAACATTGCTCAAGCTTCCGCTTTTTGTTGTGATAAACATAGAATTGATTTTTTGTGACTGATACACTTTTAAAGTATATGTTGTACCATTGGAAGTAAGCTTATAAGTGCCACCATTACTAAAAACGTTTGTAGCTTTTCCACTTTCAATCTTATTACCATTGCAGTACAAACCATTGCTGAATGTGTGCCAGATTACAAGATTATTCAAATCTACAGATGAAGGCAAATACAAGTAATACTGACTACTGCTTGACTTATAATGCCACTTGATAGCATCAAGGCTATTACTTTCTTCATAATTGCTACCATTTACCCATAAATTGTTGTTATTCTTATCCTTTGTAACAATTTCAGGTTCACTTACATATACATCTGCAGCCTTAACTTTCATTGCCAAACTTCCTGTTGGAAGCGTTGTGGTTGCACATGCAAATGCTAATGAACATGCAAGAAAACGCTTTACAAAACGTTTATTTACCCAATAAGGTGTTTTCATAAACTATTTCCTCCTATTTGTGATTATTTAATATATTACAATTTTATTAACTCGTGTTAATTATATTGTAATTTCCTTTTTCTGTCAATGATAATTCTCACTTTTTACAAGAATATTATACAGTTCAGCGAGCAGAAATAAAATACATTAAATGCATGACTGCTTACAGGCTAAGCATAAAAAAGTAGGAATTGGTGCAATTACATTGCACCAATTCCTACTTTTTTACAATATACAACCTACGATAAACCGCAATTATTTAACTTTATTCCATGCGTCTGACCTTGCCAATTCATAAACCCATATTCTGGTAATATCCGCAGCTTTTTGATTTTCTGCCAACCGAAGTTCAGATCCACTATTAGAACTTGTATTTATTTTTTTTATACGATATTCTTTTTGGTCAATCCATTGCAATTCCGTTTTCAACAAAACATTCATTGTCTTTTCATCAAATAAGGATTTCATGAGATTCCATTCATCATTCAATACATCATCCCACATTCGGAATAACTCGCCGACTCTCGAATTTTTTTCCAGTTTTGATTTCTGCTTTTCCACACCTTTCGACATTTTTCTTGATGCAAGTTCTGCTTTATAAATGGTCTTCATATTCTTTAAAGCATTTTTTTGCAATTTTGTTCCTTGAAAAACTTTTCCTGCCTTTTCGTTGAAAACATAGTATGTATTTAATGTATCACCAAGCGAAACTTTCGAGTTTTTCAATACTTGAACAAAATCCTTTGAACATTCTGTTTTTGACAACTTTGGTCCATTTACCAAGAATTCTTCCGTCTTCTCAAACCCAACTGCATCGGTCATTTTGTACTTCATCGAATCGCAAATAAAGGATGTTCCATTGTCAACATATTCTAATGAAGAAATTTTCATTTTATAAACATTTTCTTTTGTTTTTTCAACCCCAGAAAACTGTCCATAATATTCACTAATATAGGAAGTTCCTTTTGGATACTTTTTTCCTTTATCTTCCTTTTCCACATCATAATAAAATCCACAAAAACTGCCATCCGGATTTATGGAAAACTTTGAGCTCCATACTCCCCCTGCACCAGTGCAAGAGAAGCTATATTTACTTAATTCAGAAAATAAAATAGCACCTTGAGAATTTTGTGTCGAAACAATATCCATACTTTGTTCCGAGTCATTCATATTATCTTCACCATTTTCTGGCTGTTCATCTATCAGCTCCGCTCCAACAGATGTTTTTTCATCCTTAAGATTATTGCCGGAGTTTTTTTCTTTGTTGTCACATCCAGCAACAAATACTATAATAATCGCAAATAAAACGAATGGCAGTATTTTTTTATTCATAAAACTTTACCTTTCTATCCTTTTCTAAAGCCATTGATCACTCGTTTTGCAAAAAGTCTAACCCCCTTTGCCCCAAACTGTTAATTCAAACGCTTCTACTCTGGAACAACAATTTTTCCTGCTACCGCACATGCTGCTGCTGACTTGGGTGAAGCAAGGTAAATACCTACCTTTGAAGTTCCCATTCTTCCAAGGAAGTTACGATTGTTTGTAGCAACAACAACTTCTCCATCTGTAAGAATTCCACCAGTTCTTCCACAACACAAGCCACAGCTTGGATGTGTAATGATAGCACCTGCTTCCGCTAAAATTTCCATTGTTCCATTTTCCATAGCCTGAGTGTAAATCTTGCGACTTGCAGGAGTTACAATAAGCTTTACAAATGGAGCTACTTTCTTTCCTTTTAATACTTCTGCTGCTGCCATCAAATCTTCCAAACGACCATTTGTACATGAACCGATAAATACCTGGTCAATTTCTTTTCCGGCAAGTTCGCTGATTGGCTTAACATTGTCAACATTTGAAGGACATGCCATTACCGGAACAAAATCCTCAGCTTTATAGTTAATCACCTGACAATAGTTTGCATCTGAATCCCCTACTAAATCGCGTTCCTTGTCTGTAAGTGTCATCTCGCAGTACTCAGCTGTTTTCTCATCAGGAGTAAACAATGCACACTTTGCACCTGCTTCGATTGCCATGTTTGACATAGACATTCTTGAAGCAACGGACATATTTTCAACCGTATCACCTGCAAACTCCAATGCTTTGTATGTAGCACCATCTGCACCAAGATCACCGATTAATTTAAGAATGATATCCTTTGCCATAACATTCTTTGGCAATGTACCTGTAATGTTTACACGGATTGTCTCCGGCACACGTACCCACATAGTACCTGTTCCTAAAATACTAGCCATCTCTGTGTATCCAATACCAGATGAAAACGCACCTACACATCCGTAAGTTGTGGTATGACTGTCTGTACCAAACACAATATTTCCAGGTTTCACATATCCTGCTTCTGTCATTAACTGATGACAGATTCCATCTGCACGGTGAATATTTTTCATACCGTATTTTTCTACAAATTCATTTCCCACACGAAAATGTCTGGTATCATCCACCTGACTGGCAGGAACTAAATGGTCATAAATAAGAACTACCTTATCTGGATCCCAAAGTTTTTGAAATCCCATTTCTTCAAATTTTGAAGCTACGAAAGGAATAAAAATGTCATGGATCATTACGCGGTCCACATTTACTGTTACAATATCTCCCGGTTTTACGTCTTTTCCGGTATTATTTCTAATGATTTTCTCAATAATTGTTGCGCCCATGGGTTTCCTCCTAATCTAATCCGTTTAACTTTCTCATTGCCTTTACCAATCCTCCGGCATTGATGATATCCATCAAATTCTGTGGAAGTGCTGCAATTTCATACTGGTTTCCATTGTGCTCAATGGACTGGTTTAAGGTAACTGTAACCTGATCTCCTTCTGAAACCACATCACGAAGCTGTGCGTTTTCGATAAGGAGTAATCCATTATTAATAGAATTACGGAAGAAGATTCTTGCAAATGATTTTGCAATGACACATTTCACACCAAGTGCCTTGATAATTTCCGGTGCCTGCTCTCTGGATGAACCACATCCAAAGTTTTTACCTGCAACGATAATATCTCCCTCTTTAATCTGTCCTGCTAATTCCGGACGAAGAGGCGAAAATGCGTAAGGAGCCATATCATTTACGGTCTTTAACGCAAGATACTCTGTAGGAATGATAATATCTGTATCAATATCATCTCCTAATACCCAAATCTTACCACTAAACTTTTCCATGTGAATGCTCCTTTCTATACCATATCTGCTGTAGCAATCTCGCCCTTAATGGCAGATGCTGTAACAGTTGCTGCTGATGCCAAATATACAAATGAATCCTTGTGTCCGGCACGTCCCTTGAAGTTTCTTGTTCCAGTACTGATAAGAACTTCATTCTCACCAATCACTCCCTGACAACTTCCCCAACAAACGCTACAGTTTGGATTCATAACGATTGCTCCTGCATCCATAAATATCTGAAGCAATCCTTCCTTCAATGCCTGTTTATAAACCGCTGCACTTGCTGGAACTACTAAGAAACGAACCAATGGATGTACTTTCTTTCCTTTAATAACGGCTGCTCCTGCACGAAGATCTTCGATACGTCCATTGTTACATGAACCTAAAAATGCCTCATCAATATGTGTTCCTACACATTCCTTTGCATCAACAACACTATCTACGAAGTGTGGTTTTGCAACAATTGGCTTAATAGTAGACAAATCAATATCATAAACTTTTGCAAATTTTGCGTCATCATCACTCTTAAAGCTATGCTTTGGCTCTCTACCATGCTCTTTCAAATAATCAAGTGTAATCTGGTCAACTTCCATAAGAGCTGTCTTTGCACCAGCTTCCACACAAAGGTTACACATAGCAATGCGCGAACTCATATCAAGTGTCTTAAGTCCTTCGCCACCAAATTCCATGGCTGCATAATTTGCTCCATTTGCACCAATCTGTCCGATAATAGTAAGAATCAAATCTCTTGCATATACACCTTCCGGCAATTTTCCTGTCAAATTAAAACGAAGTGTCTCAGGAACCAATAACCATGACTTTCCTGTCACCATAGCATATAAATAATCTGTACATCCAACACCTGTACCAAAGGCACCAACTGCACCGTATGCACAAGTGTGACTGTCTGCACCAAATATCAATTCTCCGGCTGTTACATGATTTTCCATCATTACCTGATGACAAACTCCTGCTCCTTCATAAAACTTAATTCCATTTGCTTTTGCAAAATCGCGCATCTTCTTGTGGGAAGCTGCTGTCTTTACACTATCACAAGGAACATTGTGATCCACGATCCAAACAAGTTTATTTACATCTGCAATATGTGGATTTTTAAGCTTATTATACATATCGATGGTAAGATGTGTCGTTCCATCGTTACTCATCAATCGATCCAACTCTACTGTGTGAATATCTCCAGGCTTAACCTCACTCACACCTGCCGCTGCAGCAATAATCTTTTCTGCCATTGTCATTCCCATTTGCTTAATCCTCCTTATTTAATGATGCAATCAGACCGCCCTGGTCAAGAATTCCCTGCATGTATTCCGGTAACTTTGTACACTGAAATTCTTTACCGTTTACGCGAACAACACCAGCTTTCATATCAAGTTCCATGTCATCTCCTGCATTTACATTTTCATGCAAATCCTTACAAACGATAACCGGCAACCCGATATTGATAGCATTTCTATAAAAGATACGGGCAAATGATTTTGCAATTACTGCCTTTACTCCAAGAGCTTTAAGAACACTTGGTGCCTGCTCTCTGGATGAACCACATCCAAAGTTTTCTGATGCTACTACAAAATCTCCCGGTTTTACTTCACTTGCAAAATTTGGATCTAACGATTCAAATGTGTATGTCTTCATCTCATCAATTGTCGAAAATAATAAATACTGAGATGCAATAATCTGGTCAGTATCTACGTCCTGTTGAAATTTAAAAATCTTACCCATGTATGTTTCCTCCATATTCTATGTATGCACTCTCGAAATACTTGTATAAAAACTCCGAGATCACATATGTATGTTTACCTTTAAAACATAGTTTTAATGTTTTCCAGTCGAACCAAATCCACCTTCACCACGAACGGTATCACTTAGTTCATCAACTACTGTATATTGTGCTGTAAGGAAAGGTGTAATGACCATCTGAGCAATACGCTCTTTTGGTTCAATGGTGGCTTCCACATTGCTGTGATTGTGAAGTGCTACCATAATCTCGCCACGGTAATCAGCATCCACCACTCCAACTTTATTGGCTGGAGCCAATCCTTTCTTTGAAGCAAGTCCGCTTCTGGCATAAATAAGACCTGCATATCCTACCGGAACTTCCATAGCAATACCGGTCTTCACCAAGTAGGTTTCTCCCGGTGCAATGGTAACCGGCCCATCAATGCAGGCATATAAATCTGCTCCGGCAGCAAACTCACTGCCATAAGTAGGCACAACTGCCTCAGCATTTAGCTTCTTCACATTCACTCTCTGTGTCTCCATGTCTTTTTATCCTTCTTTCTTCCTTAATAAATATCTAACTAATCCAATGAAACGATAATATTCCTAATCATTAGGACAATATCTATGTTTTTGTCAAATCACTGGTATATTATTTTTCCTTGTCAAAATCATATAAAATTACTTTCTTTTCATTCATAGATTCCTGTACTAAAATGGTTCTTTGATTAGAAGAACCTTTAAATTTCAAAGATAAATCTTTCAATTCCTCCATAAATGGCCCATCTACCATAACATCAATAAATGACATAAACTCCTTTGTATGTGGGCATTCTTCCATCATATGTTCCATAATATCCTCATCAAACAAATATCCGGTAAAACACCAGACATCCTTTTGTGGATAACATTCTTTTATTTTTCTTAAAAGTGGCAACAACCCTTCCTGATTGGATGGTTCCAGCGGATCTCCACCAAGCAAAGTAATACCTTTTATATAATCCGGCTTCATATATCCAATAATTTCATCAATAGTATAGTTTGTAAATGTTTTCCCATATCCAAAATCCCATGTCTCAGGGTTAAAGCAATTCTTACAACAATGGGTACAACCACTGACAAAAATAGAAACACGAATTCCTGGTCCATTTGCCACATCTATTCTTTTTATATCTGCATAATTCATGAATGTTCGCCCCCCATTTTATAGTCATCCAAAACCAATCAACACATTGCATCATAGCATTTTCTGTTATTTCAAAGAAAACCCACTTTTTTAGTGATGTCACAAGACTGACATGTAAATTTACGTCGCAATGCACCAACATTGTACCATATTCATTATATTTTCTCAACCATCATAATCTTTTCGTCAAAACCTTTTTTTACATATTAAATTGAGACAATTTTTCTCAATTAATTATTGTACTGTTTGTTTCTTTTTAGTATAATAGTGAACGTACATGTAATAAAACTTACATGCATGAAAAGGAGAAAAGAAATGAATTGTAAAAAATGTGGAAAACAAGTAAAAAACAATAATGAACTTTGCGAGGAATGTTTAAAAGAACTTAACGAAAAAACTCCTGGTATAAAATCCGCTAATCAAAAATTAGATTTAGATTTAGATAATATGGATTTTTCTCCATCCGAGTTTTTCAGTGGGGATTTTTCAAATGAACCTGTAGTAAGCGAACCAAAGGACAGATCACCCGAGATTTCTGTCAAAAAAATTCAGGCTCCTTCATCAAAGAGATTTCCTAAGCCATCAGAAATGAAAATTTTCCCTGTCGGCACTTCCTTACCACCGGAAGAACCAACACTTAACTTAGATTCACCTAAAATGCCGAATTCACTTAAAGAGGAACCGACTCTTGATTTAGCTTCCCCTAAGATGCCGAATTCTATCACAGAGGAGCCAACTCTTGATTTGAAGTCATCTAAACAGCAGACTCCTCCTGAACGTATTAATTTGACAAATAATCCACCAACACCTGATGTATTTATGTCAAATTCAAATTCGAGCAATCAACCAAAACCAGCAAATCTTAATGCTGCTCCAAATAAAGACAATGCAAAAAAAAGAAAACTACTGCCACTTATAGCAATTTTTTCAATACTTTTGCTTATCATGAGTGCCGGAGTATTTTACCTATTACAAAACAGCTCAAAAGAAATAAATTTAAACGAGTATGTTTCCATTAATTTTAAAGGTTACGCTGGACACGGTGTTCCAACATACACCATTGATTATTTAAAACTTAACAATGATCTTTCTGGAAATACAATAGATGTTTCTGAAAAAGAGACTGATATTTTAGATGGCGTATTGGCCGATTCTGAATATCACGATTTTCTTGCAAGCATCACTTGTGAGTTTGACACTGAAAACCAATTAAGTTCTGGTGATACTGTAACAGCAACTATATCATATGATAAGAAACTAGCACAAAAATTAAATATTGTTTTCACCTCGTCACCAATTACAGCCACGGTGGATACATTACCTACAACACGTGATTTAAATCCATTCGACGATGTTCAGCTAGTATTTAATGGTATTTCTCCATATGCATCCGTTGATGTTACTGTAACTTCAAACGATGAAGTATATGACGCATTAACATTTTCTTGTGATAAGACAAAAAATATTAAAAATGGAGATAAAATCACTGTAACAGTTGAATATAAAAATGATAATTATCTGCTAGAGAATTATGGTTGTATTTTATCTGCCACAAGTCAGGTATTTGAATGTACCGGTTTAGACAGTTATTTATCTTCTGCCACTGATTTTTCTGATACTATGCTTGGACAATTACAATCAGCAGCAACTAATACTATTTCAAATTACCAGTCAAAAATTAAAAATTCGGTAACTATTTCGAATATTAACTATGCCGGCTACTATTTACTTACTGCAAAAAAAGCAATCAAAGACAATAGCGTAGATTATAATGTATTTTATGCTCTATATTCAGCAAAAGTATCTGGTAAAAATATTAGTTCAACCACTGTATACTTCCCTGTGAAGTTTACAAACATTACTATCCTTGCAGATGGTACATCAGATATTTCAAAAGATACTGCAGAAATTGTAGGAACAACATCGCTTGCTTATCAAAAGGGCAAAAAAATTAAAGGTTATACAGATGCTTCTTCAATGAAGAATACATTAGCAAATACAAAGAATGGTGTATATGCATTAAAAGTTTTGGAAATAAAACCAGAAGTACCAAAGACAGCAGTGCCAAAGACATCGGCACCGAAAGAACCTGTTATTACAAGCAATCCTACTCCAAAAATGGTAACCGCAACAAAAAAACCTAAGGCTACACCACTTCCTGACAAATTTTTATATGACGGAGATTGATAGTATATCATGAAATGACTATTACATAAAAAATAAGACTCTCTTGTCCCCCCAAAGTTAGACCTAAAATCTAACGATTGGAGATCGGTACAAGAGAGTCTTATTTTTTTATGTGACATCTAATGAACTTCACCTATTTATTATTAATATGAATTTTCAAAAATCTTTGCTATCGGACTGTCACTATCAAGAACAATCGTTGTATTTCCCTTTGTTACAGATTCTTTTAATGCATCTAACTGTAGTGAGAATGAATAGAAATCAGCTTTATCTTTATTGTTATACACCTTTGATAAAATTCTCATGTATTCTGCTTCACCTTCTGCCTCAGTAGCTTTCGCATCAGCTTCTGCATTTGCTATGGTAACTGCCACTTCAGCATCTGTTGTATTTTTAATCATCTGTGCTTCTGACTCACCCTGTGCTTTATATGCAGCAGCAATATTATTTCGCTCCGTTACCATACGATTATAAACAGCCTCTTTATTTTCATCTGGCAAATCTAACACTTTAATCTTTACATCTGTAATCTCCATTCCATACTGGTCACACTGAGAACCAATACATTGTAAAAGTTTTTCAGAAATAACGATTACATCCACATCTTTCTTCTTGTCTTCAATTGCATTGCCTTTTTCATCAGTTTTAGATGCCTCCATATCCTGAATATCCACATCCTCAAGTTCTGCTTTTGTTGCCTCAATCTTCACATAAGAATCTCTACTGGCAATCAACTCCTCCTGTGTCATGGAAGAAATGGTTGTTTTTAAAGCATTGTAAACAATTACATCAATTCGTCCCTGGGCTGTTGTAGTGCTTGCGTTTAATGTCGATGTAAATTTCTTTGCATCTGTAACTTTCCATATTACGTATGCATCTACAATCATGGTCTTTTTATCGCTGGTAATTGACTCTGATGCAGAAAGGTCATAAATCTGCTTTGCCTTTGGCACTGTGCTGACTGACTGAATCATTGGAACTTTAAATCTTAATCCTGCACTATCATTGGTAGCTACAATTCTTCCAAACTGTTTTACAACCGTATACTCATTTTCCCTGGTTGTATACATAGATCCAAACAAAACGATAATAGCAAAAAAAGCAGCTACTCCTATGAGTATATTTCTTATTACCTTTTTCATATGTTTCCCTCCTAATTATCCGATTTATCCGATTTTTTCGAACTGCTACTTCCAAATTTATCAAGATCCGTCAGTTTTAATACACTGCCCGTTTCATCATCATTGATAATCACAGTAAGTTTTGGAAGTACTTCCTCCATAGTTTCTAAAAACATACGCTGTTTCGTAACTAATGGATATTTCTTATATTCTGCATACTCGGAATTAAATCTGGATGCCTGTCCCTTTGCCTCTTTGATACGAGAAGTCTTTTTTGCATTTGCATCCTGCAAAATTTTATCTGCTTTTGCCTCGGAAGCAGGTAATTGTTCATTTCTATAAGCATTTGCCTCGTTGATTGCTGACTCTTTTCCCTGTTTTGCGGTTTCAACAGCTGTAAAAGCTGCAATAATAGTATCTGTCGGAGGTTCTACATCCTGAATGCTGGCATCCACTAACGTAATACCAATGTTTTCTTTTTCCAATGCCTGAATAATCATGCCTTTTACATTACTTTGAATTTCCGCTTTTCCGGTAGTAATGGCAGTATCAACATTGTAAGCGGATACTACGGAACGAATACTACTCATGGCAATATTTTTAATAATATCATCCGGTTGGTCTGAACCGTACAAATATAAGATTGGATCTGTTACCTGATAAGAAATGTAAAAATCACAATCAATAAAATTGTAATCACTGGTAATCATCAGCGCTTCATGTTCCACTGTGGTGGCCTTTCCGGGTGTCTGTTCGGAATAACCAATCTGAATACCCTGAACCGTTGTATTTACCTTTGTTACCTTTTGAATAAATGGTATTTTAAACCGAAGTCCTTTTCCTTCCTCAAGCGAAGCCTTTCCAAAAGTAGTAACAACTGCTGCCTCCGTTTCTGAAATTGTGTAAATTGAACTAAATATTGTTATTAACAAAAATACACCGATAAACACACCGGCAATGATTTTCACAACGATTTTTCCTTCTTTCGTCTTCATATAATTCCTCCTCGTCTTCTGTACATTCTCAAAAAACACCGATATTCTTATTTCAATTTTCGGAGTCTTTATCAAACATTATCGTCGCGATTTCCATCGCATAATTATTTCATACTCTTATTATATCGTCAAAAATGCCACTCTATCATTAAGATACTATTAAAAAACCTCCTAAGTAGATTTTAGTTATTTACCTTATCTACTTAAGAGGTATTATAATAATATTTAACTTACTTTTAGTGGTCGGTTTACATACCCACTAATCCATATTTTTCAGTGCCACATCCATAGGAATTTTTTTAATTCGTATGAAATCCAACACAGATACAAACGCATATCCAATTAGCAGATAAGCTACGGAAAGCACCATGGAAAATGGTTTCATATAAAAGGCAAAATACCCGTCCATCTGCATAATAAACAACTGAAAAATCCATATCATCAGATAGTAACCGATAACGAAACTAATAACCGAAAAAACGATAACTACAATCGCCGTCGGAGCAATGTACAATGCACCAATTTCTCCATTTTGAAATCCAAGTATTTTGACAAGAGAAATCGACTGTTCATTTCGCTCTATAATAATCTTTGCCAAAAGATAAATCAATGCGGCAGAAAGCACGATTAACGCATACTTAAACACATCCATGGCTCCTCCCATAGAATGATTAAGCTGTACCGTAGTCTTTTCGATATCCTCAACGGTAATCACCGTAGCTATAAGCTTTTCATCAATATCTGTTATCTCATTTTTGGAAAAGAAACCGTTAAATGCTTCTTCCTCTGTTTCAAACATCTTGTGGAATTGTTCTTTCCTCATAAATGCTGCGATGCCGCCATCATAAGAAACAACATCCGAAACCTTAAATTCATAACTTTTATTTTCGTACTCTTCATGAAGGGTAATGATATCTCCCGCTTTTATTCCAAATTTGTCCCGGTAAGCAGTAGATACACATACCTCATTTTCTTTCATTTGTTCCGGCAGTTTCATATACTTACTGTCATCCAATATTCCGTATACCGTCACACCTTCATCACCACCACTTCCCATACCACGGGCCAGAATAGTGGCTTTCTTTGGATACAAGAGTCCCTTCATACAAAATGGCTCCGCCGTTTCCTCATTTGTTTCAATTGTCTTTCCGTCCTCATCCTGACTACTCATTAACATATATTGATAATCGGCAAACACCATATTCGGAGCATTTTCTCTATAATGGTCTAACGAATCCGGTAGTCCAAAGGCAAAGCAAAGCATCAGTTCAACAAAAATAACACCAAAAATCAATATCAGATAATTTGGCATATTCTGAAACAATACTCTGATTCGAAATCTTCGCATGAAAGACCATCTTGGCAAGCGTCTTGCCTTTGTTTTCTTTGTCTTTGCAAAATCGTGACGCAAAAACTGTAACGGAGTTAACTGTAGTTTTTTCGTAATTACAAAAAGGTTGATTAAAAACATCAACAATAACGGAATTATCGTAGTCTTTACAAGGGCAATCTCACTCCAGACCAAATGACAGTTTGGAAGACTGTAACTATTGTAGTACAATCCTACCGCCACATTTCGAAACAATGTATAACCTATGATATTCCCAAGTAATGCACCAAAAATGGTGACAATTACAGGCATGGACATATAATGAATGATCAATTCTTTCTTGCTATAACCTGAAGCCCGCAACGTTCCAATTACAGTGGCTTCTTTGTCGATGGTATTGCTAATGGTAATAGCAAATATAAAAGCAATGACTCCGATTAAAATGTAGCACATAATCGCTGTTCCAGCCGAATCCCCCTCAATATCAGAAGGTGCAAAATTACTTGCCTGTCTTAAATATTCCGGAAGATAATCTTCCAATTCATTTTCATGCACCAATGTCTGGGTTATCAAAGCTTTTAAGAAATGATTTGAAACTTCTGCCTGCTGGATCTTATTCGCAGGTTTATTTTCGTACTGATAGGCATAGCTGTAATGTACTCTGGATGACAATTGTTCAAAGGCATCCGGCGTCACCATTCCCACATCAAAACCAAAAGCATCAAACATAAAGTCTGTATTTTTTTCATGTAACGTCGAATAATTTACATAAGATAATAATCCAACAACTTTAAATTTTGTTCCTCCAACTAAAATCTTATCCCCGATAGAAACCCCAACATTGTCCGCATGCATTCTATCAATGGCAATCTCACCTGAGTTTTCTGGTGCACGTCCCTTGTTAAAAGAGGCCTGGTCAATTTTAGAATCACTCTGATAAATACGAAGGTTGGCATCTTTTTCGCCATCCAGATTGTTATCCTCAGCCTCTTCTCTATAAAAGTGTTCATAAATCTTTACAGCTACAGGTGTAAAATCGTTTTCATCCAAATCATACTGTTCTGCAATTTTGTCCCACTGCTTATCCACTTTTTTTATAACTTCTTCACGGGCTTTTTCATAGGCTTCCGATTCATTTTTTTGGAATTCTTCAGATTTTTTTGCCTTTTTAATTCCATCTTCTAAATGCTCATTAATTGTCTTGTCCACTTGTTGTTTAATCAAAGTTTCTTCGGTGATACCATAAGCTTTGCAATTTGCTCTTACTTCATCTTCTAATACTTTTTTCACATTTTCCGTCAGTGCTTTTTCTAATTCTTTTGCTACCTGCCTATCAGCTTTTTTCATTCCCTTATCAATAAAGAATTGTCTGACATTTGCTTTTTCCCCGGTAGCAATACTTGTGAGTAACTCTTCATTTGCTTTCTTTGAAAGTTCAAAACTACCATCCTCAATATGTAGTTTTTCTCTGCTTTCTTCCACGGAAAACATCATACTGTCATGACCCACATACATTCCGGATATGACGCCAATCATCACTACCATAAATACAATGATTACTAAATACTTACGCCAATCTGAAACTATTTCTTTTGGAATACGTTTAAAAAGAGGATTTCTCATTTTTATCCCTCCCTACCATTCCAACTGAGCAGCCGGAATTCTCTTCTCGTTTACATCATTATGACGAACCACACCATCTCTTAATCGGATTACATGATGTGCCATATACTGGATCGCTTCATTATGAGTTACCATGATTATGGTACTTCCGTATTTTTCATTACACTCTTCAATCAAAGCAAGAATTTCTTTCGAGGTTTTATAATCCAAAGCTCCCGTTGGCTCATCGCACATAAGAATATCCGGATTTTTCACAACAGCTCTTCCAATAGAAACTCTTTGCTGTTGACCGCCTGATAATTGATTTGGATATTTATATTTGTGTTCCTGAAGTCCAAGAGTTGTAAGCACCTCTTCCACATCCAAAGGATTGTCTGATAAATAGGCCCCTACTTCAATATTTTCCTTTACATTTAGATTAGGAATCAAATTATACATCTGGAAAACATAGCCCAAATGCTTTCTTCTATATAATGTTAATTGCTTTTCGCTCATATCTTCCAGTTTGTCACCATCAATACTGACAAAACCTGAATCCGGAGTATCTATCCCACCAATGATATTAAGAAGGGTAGATTTTCCTGAACCTGAAGGTCCAAGAAGCACGCAAAACTCTCCTTTTTTCACGGTAAAGTTCATGCCTCGAAGCACATCCTGTCTGGCTTCACCGTTTCCAAAACTTTTTTTCAAATCTTTAATTTCTAAAAAATTCTTTTCCATAGTAATCACTCCAAACGACATAATCAAGCTTCCCTAGCAAATTAAACTGCAGGTTGCGAGTCAGCTTTGCTAACATCTCCATATGAGTGGCTTTGCAAGCCTTTGGGCACTTCTTATGCCATGATAATATTTTTTATCTTTAGTATAACATTCTTCCTATTATGGTTTCATTAAAATATTATTAAAATCGTGGGGCACATCACTATGCCCCACTCTTAATAATCTTTGTGTAAATTATCATTATTTTACTACAATCTTTATTATTTTCTTCACTGTTGCCTTTTTATATGTATCATTCTCCACCGCCGTTGCCTGCACTGTAATCTTATAAGTTCCCTTCTTTAAATTGTTTCCAAATAGCTAAGTATAAATGCTAAGGCAATACTTAATCCATACATTGCTATCTGCTTTGTTTTTCCATTCCAACCTCCCTCGTTTATAATGTTCTCTCGAAGTCATTTTATACAGACTTTTTATCATTCTTTTATACATATTCTTCACTACTTAGCACCTATCCGGTAACAGCTATTTCTAAATATGTTTTCCTGAATGTCCACAACATGCGTGTCCTTTACAATTTCCACAATTACACCCACAAGAAGATCTTCCCATCTTGCGATCTTTCACCAATTTTATAATTATCATAGTCACAATTGCTACAAGAACCATTGTTACAAAAATCGTTCCAAGATTATCCATCAACCAACCCATACGCTTATTCCTCCTACTATAATATTCTAAATTTGCAAAATAACTTTTCTTTCTGCCTGCAAACTCAAGTATCCAAGATATTACACTTCTTTTTTCATCTTATTCCATCCTCCTTTGTATTTTTTCAATTTTTTATCCTAATGCCACGTCCAACGCCATCATAATTACAAAACCAACAGAAAACATAATGACACCAATATTTGAATGTTTTCCAAAAGACATTTCCGGTATCAGTTCCTCTACTACCACATACATCATGGCACCTGCTGCAAAACTTAATACTACCGGCAGTAAAGGGACAATAAACGCCATCGCTATCATTGTAATTGTGGCAGCAATCGGCTCTACAATACCTGATAACACACCTGCGACAAATGCTTTCATTTTATTTTTTTCTTCTATGAAAAGCGGCATAGATATGATGGCACCTTCCGGAAAATTTTGAATCGCTATTCCTATGGAAAGCGCAAGAGCTCCTCCCAAAGTTACTGCTTTGTTATCTGATAATACGCCACCAAACACCACACCTACAGCCATACCTTCCGGTATATTATGAAGAGTCACAGCCAAAACCATCATTGTAGTTTTCTTAAGTTTCATCCTTGGACCTTCTGCACAATCCGCATGCATGTGAAGATGAGGAATCATAGAATCCAGTCCCAGAAGGAACAACACCCCAAACATAAATCCCAATCCTGCCGGTAAAAAAGCAAGTCTTCCCATTTTTTCACACTGTTCCATAGAAGGAATCAATAAGCTCCAAACAGAAGCAGCCACCATAACCCCACTGGCGAATCCAATAAAAATTCTTTGTACAAAAACATTTAAATCATTTTTTAATAAAAACACACAAGATGCACCAAGTGTAGTTCCTATGAAAGGTATCAGAACGCCAATTATAATATTCATACTATTACCCATAAATTTCGCTCTCCTTTCTGCCAAAGTGTTAGTCACAACTAACTTTATTTGATTTTTTTAGCAGACATAACCATTTTATTTAGTATATGTCTGCTAATCCTGTTTCAGTACTAAGACACCTCAAAACTTACGTCTATTTTTAATCTGCCATTTCTAACTTCTTTGCCTCTTTGTATTTTTTTAAAAAAATCATGTAGAGCATTCCAACCAACGCTGTAACGGCAAATATCAGTCCAATTACATTTACCTTTCCCATAAAAGCATTTCCAAACTGGGTAATCATAAACGCAATCACATACGCAAATCCACACTGATATCCAATGGCAAACCATGTCCATTTGGAATTGTTCATTTCTCTCTTAATCGCTCCGATCGCAGCAAAACAAGGCGCGCACAAGAGATTAAATACTAGGAACGAAAAACCTGTGACACTGGTAAATGCTGTTGCAAGTGCCTGCCATGCAGTCATTTCACCGCCGCCATATAATATTCCCATAGTTCCTACTATATTTTCCTTTGCAACCAATCCTGTAATAGATGCAACTGCAGCCTGCCAGTTTCCCCAGCCAAGAGGTTTAAATATCCATGCAATACAACCGCCAATCTTAGCTAAAATCGAAAATTCCAGTTCATCTTCTGACAACATTTTAAATCCATCAGAAGTAAATCCAAAGAAAGAAGTAAACCATATTACAATTGTAGAAAGAAGAATAATCGTTCCTGCCTTCTTAATGAAAGACCATCCTCTCTCCCACATAGACCTTAAAACATTTCCAAGAGTTGGCATATGATACGGTGGAAGTTCCATTACAAAAGGTGCCGGGTCCCCTGCAAACATTTTTGTTTTCTTAAGCATAATTCCCGAAATAACAATTGCCGCCATGCCGATAAAATATGCCGAAGTAGATACCCATGCCGAACCTCCAAAAATTGCTCCTGCCATCATGGCTATAAACGGAACCTTCGCTCCACAAGGAATAAATGTCGTTGTCATGATAGTCATTCGTCTGTCACGCTCATTTTCGATAGTACGGCTCGCCATAACTCCCGGCACACCACACCCTACACCAACTAACATCGGAATAAAGGATTTACCGGAAAGTCCAAATTTTCGAAATACACGGTCTAAAACAAATGCAATTCTAGACATATAACCGCAAGCCTCAAGAAATGCTAACATAAGAAATAATACCAACATCTGAGGAACAAAACCAAGTACCGCACCAACGCCGGCAACAATTCCGTCAAGTATCAGTCCTTTGAGCCAATCTGCCGTACCTACGGCATCAAGTCCCGACTCCACCAAAGAAGGAATTCCCGGAATCCACGTACCGTAGTCTGCCGGATCTGGTTCATCTCCAATTTCATTTACCGTTTCCAACGCTTCCTCGTACTCTTCAAGTGTCGCTGTTTCTTCACTGATTTCCAGTGTTTCCTCATCTTCCACCGTGTAAGTAAACTCATTTTCGGGAGTAGTCTTATTTTCTTCTACATAAGCATCATATCCTTCCACAATTGCTGATGCATCTGCATATCTTTCTGAAACTTCTCCATAATCACCGTCCATGGCAAACAGATGGAATCCGTCACCAAACAATCCGTCATTTGCCCAGTCAGTAGCTGGTGCTCCCACACCTACCATAGCAATCCAGTAAACTAAAAACATGATTGCCGCAAAAATCGGAAGTCCAAGAAAACGATTGGTCACAATCTTATCGATTTTGTCCGAAGTAGTGAGTGCTCCGGCATTTTTCTTCTTATAGCAGGATTTTAAGATTTCTGCAATATAAATATATCGTTCATTGGTAATAATGCTCTCAGAATCATCATCCAATTCCTCCTCCGCTGCTACAATATCCTGTTCGATATGAGAAAGTACTTCTTCCGAAAGTCTCATCGTCTCTTTCACTTTGTCATCTCTTTCAAATATCTTTATCGCATACCATCTTTGCTGTTCCTCCGGCATATGATGTACAACCGCCTCTTCAATATGAGCAATGGCATGCTCTACCGGTCCTGAAAATGTATGTTGTGGAATTGTCTTTCCGCTTTTTGCCATTTTAATTGCTTCTTCTGCAGCTTCCGTAATACCTTCACCTTTTAAAGCTGAAATTTCAACGACTTTACAACCAAGATGTCTTGACAATTCCTCCACATGAATTTTGTCACCATTTTTCTTTACGATATCCATCATATTTATGGCAACTACCACCGGAATTCCCAGTTCCACCAGCTGGGTAGTAAGATATAAATTTCGCTCCAGATTAGTACCATCAATAATGTTTAAAATCACATCCGGACGTTCCGAAATCAGATAATTTCTTGCCACTACTTCTTCCAAAGTATAAGGAGACAAAGAATAAATACCCGGAAGGTCTGTAACAATCACTCCATCATGTTTTTTTAATTTTCCTTCTTTCTTTTCTACTGTTACTCCCGGCCAGTTTCCAACAAACTGATTCGAACCGGTAAGAGCATTGAACAATGTAGTTTTTCCACAATTGGGATTTCCCGCAAGTGCTATTCGTAAATTCATTTTTACGCTTCCTTTCCGCTTTTTTTATAAATATTCTCTCATAAACCTTTTTATCCAAATAATTCGAGAGAAAATATATCTATTACTACTTAACTTCAATCATTTCTGCATCTGCTTTTCGAAGTGATAATTCGTAATTTCTTACTGTCACTTCTATAGGATCACCTAAAGGTGCCACCTTCCGCACAAACACTTCCGTATTTTTTGTAATTCCCATATCCATAATTCTTCTTTTAATGGCACCTTCCCCATGAAGTCTGGCAACAACAGCAGTCTCGCCAATTTTTACATCTCTCAACGTCTTCATAACAATTTTCTCCTATCATAAATTCATAAAATGTTCCTTACTAAAACGACTAAACCATTATTTTCTTTGCAAGTTCGTTGCTGACCGCAACTCGACTTTCTTTCACCTTCACGATTACATTCCCGCCAAGCATACTGACAATACTTACTTCACCGCCCACATTAAACCCAAGTTCTGCCAAATGCTTTTTTATCTTCGTATTCCCACCAATTTTTTTTATCGTATAAGGCTGATTGTTTTCAGCATAAATAAGAGGCATCACAAACATTCTCCTTTCTATACCAAAAGTTAGCATCAACTAACCTATTGTTAAAAAAATATTAGTTAGGCTTTTCTAACCATTTTTATTTTAGTTAGTCTTATCTAATTTGTCAAGAGTTTTTTGGTTCTTTCCAAAGTTAGTTGAAAGTAGATGTTTTTCGTTCATATGCGTGTTATACTTAAAGACACATATTTTGGTTATGTAGAAAGCACATATGGATGAATTTATTAAACTTTTAGACCCAGGATTAGATTATATAGAACATGAACTTTTAGATGATACCATTACCATCAGAGTTGCTTCCAACATAAAAAAATTCCTTTGGTACGTGGGAGCTAATCTCCCACATATCAAAGGAGCCTCTGATGATTTATACAGTTAGTTATAACTAACTGTATATAGGATAACATTTTCTTTTCTAAATGTCAAGGTGTTTTTTTTGATAAACAGCAGCATTTCCAAGGTTTTCCTCGATTCTTAAAAGTTGATTGTATTTCGCCACCCTCTCACTTCTTGAAGGTGCTCCGGTCTTAATCTGTCCACAATTTAATGCAACCGCCAAATCGGCAATCGTTGTATCCTCTGTTTCACCGGAACGGTGGCTTGACACTGCAGTATATCCTGCTTTATGTGCCATTTTGATAGCTTCCAACGTTTCTGATACAGATCCAATCTGGTTTAACTTAATCAGAATAGAATTCGCTGCACCCATACTAATTCCTTTTGACAATCGCTCTGTGTTTGTAACAAAAAGATCGTCGCCTACCAACTGTACTTTGTTTCCAATCTTTGCAGTCATCTTCTGCCATCCTTCCCAATCCTCTTCATCAAGACCATCCTCAATGGAAAAAATCGGATATTCATCTACAAGTTGCTCCCAATGAGCAATCAATTCATCTGTAGTAAATTCTCTTCCTGATTTGGGTTGTCTATAGAACCCTTTTCCTTTTTCCGATTTCCATTCAGAAGCTGCAGCATCCATGGCAATCATAAAATCTTTTCCTGGTTCAAATCCCGCAACCTTAACTGCTTCAAGGATTTTCTCAATAGCTTCTTCGTCTGATGTTAATTTGTTTGGTGCAAAACCACCTTCATCACCGACTGCAGTTACATCCCCCATATCTTTAATCAATGCCTTCAATGTATGGAAGACTTCTGCACACCAACGAAGTGCCTCTCTAAAATTAGAAGCTCCAACCGGCATAATCATAAACTCCTGAGTATCCACTGCAGAGTCAGCATGTGCTCCTCCATTTAAAATATTCATCATAGGAACCGGAAGACATGTTCCCTGAACCCCTCCTAAAAATCGATACAATGGAATATCTAAAGCATTTGCCGCCGCTCTGGCAGTTGCAATAGAAACTGCCAAAATAGCATTTGCTCCAAGTTTTGACTTATCCTTCGTTCCATCTGCCTTAATCATTGCCTGGTCCACAGCATAAATATCCGATGCATCCATACCAACAATTGCATTTGCAATTATTGTATTGATATTTTCCACTGCTTTTGTTGTTCCCTTTCCTTTGTACCTTGCCTGATCTCCGTCTCGAAGTTCCAAGGCTTCAAATACACCGGTTGAAGCTCCCGATGGAGCCGTTCCTCGTCCTACGGTACCATCCACTAAAGTTACCTCTGCCTCAACAGTAGGATTTCCTCTGGAATCAAGTATTTCCCTACCATACACTTTTTCAATTTCTAAATACATATTTACCATTCCTTTCTTTTTAAAGTAAACAGACATGTGAACTTACTCTTCATGTCTTTTTATACTAGAATTTCAAGGTGAATTTTTATTGAATAACCTTGACCATTACATCATTTAACGGTCAAGGTCATCCATATTTTCCACCGAAATTGCCTACAAATGATTACTTTTTTCAATTTGCTTTTTTGTGACTTATCAATATTTTTAATCCTGCAAACCCTTTCTTACCAACCATCACAACTTTATATTTCTCATCAAGGATTTGCACGGTATTTGCTATAGTCAACTTTGTAACACGTTTATTTTTATCCCGTCCGTAGTATATTCCATCTACATAGAAAATATTCTTTTCCGGAACAATTTCTACTTCTCCTCAAAACAATATTTATGATTTCCAATTGGTATCCATTTTTATATGATAACGTAGTATCATCCCAGAGCATCCTGATACTTTTTCATATCCTCCATCATTTTAGGTCCCATCATGGAAAACACCATACAAAAAGACAAGATGATTGGAATAATACATGCAAGCCCAAAACGCCAATCATAAATAAAAAGCATTATGACCATTCCAACCGGCATGACAATTGCCTGTGCCATATCCGGCAGATTGTGGGCAAGAAATGTCTCTGTTGAAGAAGTAGTCTCCGTGACAATTCGACGTACTTTACCACTTCCCATTTCATCCGCAAATCCAATCGGCAACTTTGCAATATGATGCAAAAGGTCCTTTTTCATATTAGCTGCCACACGAAAAGCAGACAAATGAGAACACATCAACGCCCCGAAATAAACCAACATAAAGATTACAGAAAACAAAACTGCCATCCAGCCATAATGCGTAATATTTGTCGCTCTCGAACATACTTTTTAACCCACTTATTATTTATGTACTCTTGGAAAAGGTTGACGAGAACTTTTGATGAATCACTCCATCTATTCTCATATAAAAGGATTTCATGCTTGCAGTTTTCAAATTATAATACATACTAATAACTATCGAATAAGGAGAAAAACCGAAAAAGATATCCGATGTATATGAAGGTAATTCCAAGAGTACATTACGAATTGGAGTTTGGGTTAGTTATACCTAACCCAATGTTTTAAAATATACCGCCCTACAATTATGTAAAGCGGTTTTTAATTTTAGTTAGTTTTATCTAACCAAGTAAAAGGTTATCACAATGTTCTTTCCTTGTCAATAAGAAATTTCATCATCCAACATACACAGAATCATCCACATGAAAATATGTCTCTCCCGAAGGATCCTTATAAGAGCAAAACGTTCCCATTAATGTGATTTCTGTTCCCTCCTTGGGATATGTGCCATCTTTGGATACAAATTCAAAACCGGAAGGACAACAGGTACACTCAGGATTGTCCGTCACAGAACAACTATAGTAAACATTACCATCCTCCGCTTCGATAATTGTAAGTTTCCCCTTCATTTTTACGGTTTGATTTTCATATTTGTACGGATCTGATAATATCATTATTACTTTAGCATAAGCTAATTGCTCCGTCATTTCAGATAAATCAATTACCATCTCTTCCTTTGGTTCCTCTATCGAATCATTACTATTTTTATCTTTCTTTACCTCCAGTTTTTCATTATTGTCTGCTTTTTTGGCAGTGGCCATTTTATTCGAAACATTTTGTTCTTTTACCTGACATCCCACCAAACAACTCAATAAAAAAATACAAAATAAAAATCCTGCACATTTTTTTTTCACATTCAATCTTCCTCCTTTTTTTCAATATGTTCTCTCGGAGTCTTTTTATACAAGAATTTCGAGATAGATGATTCCGAGAGAACATCAATTAAATTCATAAAACTATTTTTCTTCTCCAAATGTATGCAGCTAAAAACGGTACCATATCCACACTTACAATGGTACATCCTACTGGTGTTCCGCACAAAATGGACACTAAAATTCCTGTCACAGCACCTATGACTGACACCACCGCAGAAACACAGACACACCCACGAAAACTTTTACATAACTGCATAGCTGTTAACGTCGGAAGTACGATTAACGCAGAAATCAGCAAGGCACCTACAAGGTTCATGGCAAGCACGATTATCGTATCTATCATAAGTATCAGAATCATCTGATATTTTTTCCTTACCTGCATCACATCTGAAAAATCCTCATCAAAAGTAATGGCAAAAATTTTATTATAATTCCAAATAAACATACCAAGTATTGCAACTGACAATAAACAGCAGAAAACCGTTTTTTCCAATGTCAGAGTCAATATAGAAGTTGCTCCAAACAAAAAACTACAGGCATCACCCGCTAAATTGGCTGAATTAGAAAATATATTTAACGCCATATATCCACACGTCAGTCCCCCCACTGAAATCACCGCAAGCATGGAATCATTTGAAATTCTGCTCTTCTCTGGATTTCGAAATAAAAAAAATGAGAAAAAAGCAGTAACTACCAATTCAAGTAATAAACTATTTGTCACGTATAGTATGTTTGCAATGGCGGCTGCTCCAAATGCAACATGAGATAATCCATCCCCAATAAACGCCATTTGTCTTGTGACGATAACGGAGCCTAACACTGCAGAACACAGTGCAATCAAAGTTCCTACAATAAACGCATATTGCACAAAATCATACGATAAATATTCTAAAATTTTCACTCTTGTGCCACCTTTTCCTATTGTAATACAGTTTTTAATGCTTCTAAGTTTTGCTCCATCAAAGTAAGATAAGAAGCTTTTTTATCTGTATTTGGCACTGCCTGTAGGGAATCAAACGTCACAATCTGTTGATCTTTCGTTTTTGTATTATCACGAACAACATTTGCAATCTCATGATTATCTCCAATGACACAAATATACTTCAATCCCAGTTCATCCACTTTTTTTGCAAGAAATGCAACGGTTTCAAAACTTGCCTCTGTCTCTGCTGAACAACCGATAAATGCTGCATAATAGGTAAGTCCATAATCATTTACCATATATCGGAACGGAAATCTGTCACCAAACAATATAGTTTTTGTTTTTCCCTGACGAACCACGTCACTGTACTTTCCGTCCAATTCATCCAGCTGTTTTGTATATTCCTCAGTATTTTTACGATATGTATCTTTATTTTTCGGATTCAAGGACACCAGACGCGAACAAATTTCCTTACATGATGCACTTGCATTTTTAAGGGAAAGCCAGATATGCTCATCATATTCCACACCTTCATCCTCAGCTTCTTCTTCTTCTTCTGCTTCCATACCTTCCACACATTCTTCTTTCAAAGCATTTACAGTATCCATAAGTGACAAAACTTTTTCTTTTGGAAGATCAATATCTTGAAGCCATTCCTCGGACTCACCACCGATACTTAAAACCATATCTGCATTTTTATATTCTATAATATCAGCAGCAGTCGGTTTGTATGAATGTAAATCCACCACCTGATCTACCAGATATTTTACCTCAACATTTTTCGTATCTCCCACAATTGCCCTCGCCCAATCATATGCCGCAAATGTGGTAGCAATCACTACCTTCTTCTGTGTAGGTGTCTTATTTCCACATCCGGTAAAAACTCCTACACACATACAAATGATCAACAATACTCCGATTATTCTTTTTAACATTTAAACCATCCTTTCTTTATTCACGCACATCAAATTATCTTCTTTGCACCATCAAATGGCACAAAGAAGAACGAAAGGATGTATTCAATCGTCCATTCTTACCTTTTCAGTTATTAAGGTTCTTCTTGTGAACAGGCATTGATAAATCTGACACATAAAACCAACATAAGTCATAATGACAGCATATAAAATAACCGGACAAATCACTAACAAATGTTGCTGATTATCTTCCAGCTGACAAATATGGCAGGAGCAATGTCCATGAGTTTCAAAAATATGCGTCGCATGATAAGTCACATATAACGATATTATGAGCCACATACAAATCATCATAATACTTATTATCTTTTGTTTCACAAGACTCACCTCTTTCCAATTTAGGTACGCACCAGCATTCTTGCCACCGATGCCATAAGTAAGTATACCATAAAGATTTTTAATAAACCATGAAATCTTAGTTAATGGATAGCACAAAAGGACCATGACAAACCTGCCATGATCCTATAATCACTCTATTATACAATCTTGTTCTGGTAAAAGATTTGTTGTACTTTTTAGTCCGGTCATAATGGTTGAACCATTGTGCAATAATGCAGACATAGACGGAGATAGTACTCCACCTCCAAATAATCCTCTTTGGAATTATTGATTGTTCTCTTTTCCATGAGATACCTCTCCTTGAATCTCAACTCCCATTATGCAGAAACCGTCATATCATAAATAGATCTTCCTGTATGATACACCTTTGCATAAACTTCCTTGCACTTCTTTAATTTGCAAAAGAAACACATTGCTTCCTGTACATCATAATAAACCTTCCACTCTCCACACATAACTGCTTCCTTTCCCTTTTTCTCAATAAATGCTTTTACATCTTTTATTGGGTATCCAAGAAACACACCTATTTCATGTGGAAAACAGTCCGAAGTCTCTATTCTTTTTCGTAACATATTAAGACACTGAAGGCAATCGTCATAAGTATATCCGTATTCTCCTAAAAACTGTCTGATTTCCGGCTTTTCAATTTCCTTTTGAAGCTACGACTTTCGATATACGTACAACAAATAAAAATCCCCACAATTTTTCATCAATTCAACATAAATCCCTTTTTTGTTCAGTTGACCATTAATTTGTCCGATAAAGTTCACACTTTCACTTTTATTTTTAAAGTGATAATTATATAAATTCGCAACCTTAATCCCTGCGAGCGTAGGAGCTGCATTTCTAATTATACTTTCCTCAAATCCCATAACTCAAATCTCCGCAAGAGTTTTCCCGAGTGCTTTACACTCCTCAATAGCATCCTCATCCGGTGTTTCGTGTGCCATGAGTCCTTCTCCATTAATAAGTGTTGCTCCGGCACTTTGCATTCTTGCTTCCCAGTCACGCATCCATTCTCCGTCGCCCCAACCATAAGAGCCGAATAATGCTACCTGTTTTCCTTTCACAATTCCTTCCGCTTCTGCCACAAACGGCTCCATTTCAGCTTCTTCTAAAACCTCAGCTCCCATAGCCGGACATCCCATTGCAAACGCAGGTAATTCCTTTAAATCCTCTATATTTGCCTCCGAAGGAGATAAAAGAACCGGTTCTTTTCCCGCCGCTTTTATTCCCTCTGCGATTCCATTTGCCATTGCCCCCGTGTTTCCTGTCATTGTCCAAAATACAATAAATACCTTATCCATTTTCTTTCCTCCTAGTATACAATGTTTTTTTATTCATCAGGGTTGCCCCTAACCCAATACCACAACCAAGTTTCTTTAACTTCTATGGTGGCATCAGTAGGTTTACTTATTCATCATAAGTTAGCAATAACTAACTTATGGTCAAAAAAATATTCCTTAATATGACTGTCAAAACTACAACTTAAAAAACAGTCCGGCCAACATCGCCATTTTTTAATTAAAAATTTGACTATTAGGTTGATAAACAATGCATAAGCATTTGGCGATGATAACTAAGCCGAACTGCACAAAAGGAACATTATGATTTGTTATCATTGACTATCTGTTTTAAGTTTCGTATTCACTAACTCATTGTAAAAAAACAGTTAGTCTTTTCTAACTATGTTTATTTTAGTTAGTTAAGACTAATTTGTCAAGTGTTTTTATATCTAAATTTCTGCTCATCCTCGCATCGCAATTTCCTATTACATAAAAAAAACAGCGAAAAATCTTTTTTTCATAATTTTTCACTGTTTATAATTTCATTCTCTGTTTGTAAGTATTAATAAAGAATATCACATACTTCTTCTGATTCTTTCCACATAATTTTTCGGATTTTCGCACTTCATAAATCCACTCATGATACAAATTCCATCTGCACCATTTTTTATTACTTCATTTGCATTTTCCTCGTTGATTCCACCAAGTCCATAAACGGTAATGTCAAGATTTTCTTTCACCTGACGAATAAGTTCCACGCCTTTTTCCTTTAATCCTGCTTTACAATCGGTTTTAAAAATATGACTAAGGGTTATATAATTACATCCCTTTTTTAATGCAATTTCTGCTTCCGAAAGGCTATGAGCAGATGCTCCTATAAAATCAAAAAAGCTAAAGGTTTCATTTTCTAATTCCTGCAATACAGGGAGTGGAAGATGTATCTTTTTATAATTTAATGCCATCGCCACATCAAAAAAGCTATGAAGAATACAGGTTTTTCCTGCATCTTTACATATGTTAATCACAGACTCTGCCAATTCAAAATAACTTTCTTTCGACAAATCCTTTTCTCTTAACACAAGATAATCCATGTCCGAATCTGTTATTTTTTTTATTCGTTCTAAAAAATCTTCCCGACATAATGTTCTGTTGGTAATACAGATAATATCCTTTTTTTTATGATCAAACATACAAATAATCATTTAAAACAGGTTGCAATCCGGCTTGCTGCATATCATCATACATGGTATCCAAGCTTCGCTCGTCATTGATGACAAACTGTTCATCCCCCTGTTTTTTGTTGTCTTCCTTTCCCGTATATTTACTTTCATGATCACCAATTCCGGTGGAAACTCCTGCTGAAATCTTTGTTGCAGCAATCTTAACAATACCATCACGAAAGCTTTTACTCTCCCTTGAGGAAACAGTGATACCAACATAAGGCAAAAAGATCCTGTATGCACAAAGTACCTGACATAACTGTCTTTCATGCACATCCAAAGGATTTATTTTATCGTTGTTAATGATTGGTCGAAGTCTTGGACAGGATAGTGACATTTCTGCCTGTGGATATTTTCTCTGCAAATAATAAGCATGAAGCGCGGTAGCAAGGGCATCTTTTCTGAAATCACTAAGACCTAACAGTGCCGAAAAAGCCACACCACGCATTCCGGCTTTCAGCGCTCTTTCCTGAGCATTGAAGCGATATGGCCAGACTCTCTTGTGTCCTAACAGATGAAGTTTTTCGTAAGTATCTGTATCATAAGTTTCCTGAAAAACGGTCACATAGTCAGCTCCGCACTCATGAAGATATTTGTACTCCTCTGTGTTTACAGGATAGATTTCAAGCCCTACCATTCGGAAATACTTTCTTGCAAGTTTACAGGCTTCACCAATGTATGTTACATCACTCATAGCCCTGCTTTCCCCGGTAAGAATAAGAATTTCTTCCATTCCACTCTTTGCAATGACGCTCATTTCACGGTCAATTTCATCTAAGTTTAGCTTCAACCGGTTGATATCGTTATAACAGTTAAAACCGCAATATACGCAGTAATTCTCACAATAGTTTGCGATATACAAAGGGGTAAATAAATACACCGTATTACCAAAATGTTTGCTTGTTTCCATTCTTGCTTTCACAGCCATTTCTTCAAGAAAACTTTCTGCTGCCGGCGATAACAATGCCTTGAAATCTTCAATGGTACATCTTTCATGATTCAACGCATTTCTTACATCCACAGCAGTGTACTTTGTATAATCGTAAGAATCCATCTGGGACATGACCTTATCACAAATGTCAGATTCAATTACTTCCATCCCCGGCATATATTCCATATGATTTGTTCTTGAGGACGGATCATTTTCTAATTTATGTTTTCTTTCCAATGCTTCTTTGGAAAGATTTTTGCCATCAACAAAAAAACTATTATTCTCAGCCATTTTTACGCCTCCACTAATCATGTAAAAATCCCGTTAATGGGTCAGAAGAAGATGCCCCTCTAGTAAGTACTCTTCCGGTTCCTGATAAATATGCTTTTCTTCCGGCAATGATGGCATCGTTAAAAGCGGATGCCATTAATGGCAGATCACCTGCAGTTGCAAGTGCCGTATTTGCCATGATAGCTGCTGCTCCCATTTCCATTGCTTCACATGCCTGTGATGGTTTTCCAATTCCCGCATCCACAATAATAGGAAGGTCGATTTCATCAATGAGTATCTGTATAAACTCTTTTGTGGCAAGCCCTCTGTTGGAACCAATAGGCGAAGCCAGTGGCATAACTGCCGCGGCACCTACATTTACAAGTTCTCTTGCCACATTAAGATCCGGATACATATATGGCATAACCACAAAACCATCCTTTGCAAGTTCTTCCGTGGCTTTTATGGTTTCATAATTATCCGGCAACAAATACTTTGTATCTTTCATGATTTCCACTTTTACAAAGTTTCCACAGCCTAGTTCTCTGGCAAGTTTTGCAATTCTTACCGCTTCTTTTGCATTTCTTGCACCGCTGGTGTTTGGAAGAAGTGTAATTCCCTTTGGAATATAATCTAAAATATTTTCTTCTTCTTTTGTGTTTGCACGTCTAACTGCAAGGGTAATAAGCTCTGCCCCTGCATATTTTACGGCTGCTTCAATGAGCTTTAATGAATACTTTCCGGAACCAAGAATAAATCTTGATTGAAACTCATGTCCTCCGATTATCAATTTGTCATCATTTAAAATATCCATGTTTATCCTCTTTTCATGTATTATACATCAAAATTTTCACTAATAATTCTAAGCACCATATGGGCTTCATGAGCTGCACATGCCATGACTCTTGTAGAAAAAAGTCCATCTGCCTTTCCAACTTCATTGACACCATCTCCACAAAGATAAAATCTCTTTCCGATTTTCCTTGTCTTTATCATATTTACGCTATCCATTCCTGCCATTCCTGAAGCTGCCACAAGATATTTATCCGGCATATTTTCCAACACATAGTTTACAAGCATCGCTTTGTTTTGTGGATTGTCAAACGCTTCACACACAATATCCGCCTTGGAAAGTAAATCATCCATATTGGTAGCATCTATCTTTGCAACAATAGGTTCGACATCAATATATGGGGATATTTCTTTTAAATTTTCTTTTAGTGCAACAGCTTTCTCCATCCCCACCTGACTCGCCTTATACTGCTGTCTGTGAAGATTTGAAATATCCACCTTATCAAAATCAATGATAATAAGCTTTCCTACACCAAGTCTCGTAAGAGCAACGGAAATATTGGAGCCTAACCCTCCAAGCCCGCATATAGCAACGGTTGTATGTAACAGTTTGTTTTGAAGTTCTTTTCCGTGTCTTTCTTCAAAGGCTTTGTACATTTCTTCTTTTGTAGGTATTGTACTCATATCAGCCACCTCCTACAAAACTCACTACTTCTACCACATCGCCGTCTTTTAATACGGTAGTTTCATATTCTGCTTTCGGAAGAATATCTTCATTTAATTCGATTGCAATTTTTGTTTTGTCATAACCGGCTTCATTGATATAATCAATCACTTTTTTACCGTCGCAATGTACATCATTTCCATTGATTCGAACCATACCTGCTCCTTTCCAATTCCTATCCCCATACTGTCATCTTATACTGTATCAAGCAAGAAACTCCATCCACTCTTTCTCATCTTAAATTATGTCCACCACATGTGAGTCTGTTGATACCACCAATAAAACGATGGGTACATTAACCCCCACTACAAACACTCCCTACTATTATAACACTGTGTTTTATTTAATCAACCGACATGATTATTTTTCTTGTCAGGACTGGATATTTTTTCCATTTCGTTTTATAATTATGTGGTAATCTTTTTACATAAATTATTAGCCAAGATTTTTCACGTAAAAAGATTTAAACAACCAATAATATTAGGGGGGCATTATTATGAAAAAAAATAACATTTCACATTGGAAATTTCTGCGAAAGTGTATTGCATTTCTTTGTGTTGTTTCACTTTTAGCTTGCGAAGGATTTCAGATGGGCACACTAATCGTTGCAAAATCCACACAATCAATTAACTCTCACGGAAATATCTACGCTCAAAATCTTTCTTCAAACGAAATTGACGACGAAGATGAAGAGGAGGAAATCGCATACTATAATGATGAGACTGAAGACGAAGTAGACGACGAATATAACGATGAAGATGAACTAGAGGAGTACGAAATTGACTTGTATGCTCCTTATTGGAAAGACGCAAAAAACGTTAATAAAACTAGTGCAAAACTTTCTTGGGACAAAGTATACGATGCAGACAGTTATGAAATTGAATGTGCCTTAAATGATAAATTTACATCAAACAAAACAGTGCAAGTCGTTTCAGGTACTTCGTGCACATTTACAAAACTGAAAGCACAAAAAAAATACTATTTTAGAGTACGTTCCAAAAGATTAGAATATGTAAGTGATTGGAGTTATACAACTAACATATATATTTTCGGAAATTCAAATACAATGAAAATCACTACCGAAAAAAATATTGAAAGTATACGAGAAGCCTTAAGCTTAGCAGCGACAACTTCAAAAATAAAATATGAAATTACTGTACCCAAAGGAAAATACGTTGTATATAATTCTTTGCATATATACAGTAACACAACACTAATACTAAAGGGTGTCAAGCTTGTTCGAAGTAACACTATTGCTCCAATTTTTCGCTTTGGTTTCGAAGGCAAAGGTAAATATTCCGCTGGAAAAAACATTACTCTAAAAGGTGGAGTTTTAGACGCAGGAAAAGCTTCAGATGTGGGAGGTCTCTGCATTTTCACTCATATCAATAAGATTACCTTTGATGGTGTAGTTTTCAAATACCTTCCTAAAAAGAAACTAACCGCCGAAATGCGTAATCCACATATGATTGAGTTTGCAGGTTCAAAAAACGTTACAATAAAAAAATGTAAATTCTACAATAATAAAAATTGTTTCTTTAATAACGAAGCAGTCCAACTAGAATCCATGTATCCATCAGGAACAACCCCATCTAATTTTGGAAAAACTGATGGCACACAATGTAAAAATGTAACAATCAAAAACTGTTATTTTAAAGGGTTTAACTATGGATGTGGAAGTAATCACCTAAATGCCAAAGATCATTTCACTAACATGAAATTTATAAATAACACATTTGTAAATTCCAATAAATATGCCATCTGTCTTTTTGGTTATCGTAATGTACTTATTAAGGGCAATAAATTAATAAATTCTAATTGTTTGGTACAAAATCAAAATTCAACAAATGTAAAAATCGAAAAGTAGCCCCACACGAAGTGGTACTTTTCAAATATAAATATCCTCCATTGGTGCTCATTATTTACACCAATGGAGGATATTTGGTATTTCTCTCCATTCCTCACCTTACCGGTATCAAATCAAGCTTTCCTTAATCATTTCCAATACCCGCTTTTCTCTTTGTATCATAATCTCATTGAAAAAATCTTTACTTTTATATTCCGAATTCACCTTGATTGCTTCGTCTATATCTACATATTTCAAAGTAAACTCTGCCTCTTTTTCATAATCATCCAGATTTTGCAAAACCACATTTTCTTCGCATTCACACTTGAAATAAAAGTTTTCCTGTTCAAATATGGTATTCTTCGTATGGTCACTCTTTTGTCTTCGAAGCACACTTCCGAACTCAGTTATAGTTTCCATCTTTACAATCAGCCCCACTTCTTCTTTTACTTCTCTAATCAAAGCAGCTGACATATCTTCTCCCTCTTTGATACCTCCACCCGGAAATTTGTAATAGTTTTCTTTTCCACTATAAACCAATGCAATCACATGATCTTTCAAAATGATTGCCCTTGCTGACGGTCTTCTAAATACAGCGTCATTTTCATGATAATCTTTTAAATCTATTGAAAATAATTGTTTCATTTTACTCTCCTTTGTATGCTCTTACCTTATGAACGCTTCTCTATCTTTTCCTTTGGAATAAACTTTTCAAGAACAGAAGCTAAAATTGTAGGGTTAATTGGTTTACTGACATAATCTGAAAAACCTTCTTTCAGATATTCTTCTCTAGCCCCTGCAACAGCATTGGCAGTCAACACAACCACCGGAGTTTTCTGATTTACATGAGATGTATCATCTTTCATCCTGTGAAAAGCCTCCACCCCATCCATCTCAGGCATCATATGATCTAACAATACCAAATCAAATTTTTCAGTTTGAATTATGTCCAACATTTCCTGCCCACTCTCACATAAACTGACTTTCACCTGATGGTTCATTTGCAACAATCTTTGCGCAACAACAAGATTCATTTTATTGTCATCCACAATAAGAATCTTTGCCTCTTCCGCCACAAAATTTTTGATTTCTGCTTCCTCTTTTTGTCTAAGTTGTCGCTCTTTTTCCCATAAAAATTGGCCAATTTCCACTTCAGTTCTTTTCGTCTGTGAAATACGAACCGTAAATTCAGACCCTTTTCCATAAACACTCTCAACCTGAATATTTCCACCCATTCTTGAAATCAATAATTTACTTATGGCAAGACCTAAACCAACACCCTGAACATTTCGATTTTTTCGCAAATCCAATCTGTCAAACTCAGAAAATAATCTTTTTAAATCTTCCTCTTTTATTCCGATTCCTGTATCCTTAACACTAATTACAAGTTCCACTTTTCCTTTATCATTAATGCCTGTAACCGTAAACGAAACAATTCCATGTTTTGTAAACCTAAACGCATTATTTAAAATGTTAATGACACATCTGACAAGCTTATCTTTATCACCATACAGATAATTCGGTAGTTTAGGATCTACTTTTATCACCATTTTTGTCTGATTATCTTCAGCATATTCATTCACCGCAGATAATATTTCATCAACCATATCAGACAACTTGTATGGCCGTTCCACTAAATCAATTTCACTGCTTGATTCCAGCATAGTATAATCCAAAATATTTCCAATAATGGTTAGAAGGCTTTTACCAGCTCGTTCAATATCATTCGCATACTTTAAAACCTCTCCATCTTTTGCCTTATTTGAAATCATCTCAACATTTCCCATAATTGCATTTAATGGAGTTCTTATCTCATGAGACATATTTGCAAGAAAAAAAGTTTTCGAACGATTTGCCAAAGCTTCTGACTTCCTTGATTTTTCCAATGCATCCATTGTTTTTAGTAATTTCTGATAATCCGGTGTTTCCAGCAAAAATAGCATAATCATAACCGTCAGCGCAGTAGCAAAACCCGTAATATAAAATTTGGGCATTACATAAATCTGCAATGTGCCGCAAACCACTAAAAGAAATACATAACTTCCAACAGAAGCAATCTCACGAATTTTCATAATTCGTATTCTTCCGAGCAACATAACCGCAACACACAAAACATAATAATACGAAACATACATTTGTAACCGGTATAACGGTCCATGCAGATATCCATTTACGTGATCAAACGTAAAAAAGAACCCATAATACAAATTTACAACGGAACTTGCAATAAATACCCAAATCAGTGCCGTATTATAACAACTTACAAAACTATGCTTGTATTTGCCACCATTTATAATTGCATTGACATATTTGGTATATTGATATCCACTAAAAGCAACACAGATATAATTTAGTCCGTTTAAAAATGCATTTGTCCATATTAAGGTCTTTTGTGCATAACTAATTGCAACAGCTGAAGCAATATTTGAAATAATCAGCATCAGCACTGAGAATAACAAAATCCGAAATCGTTTATGTAATTCAATTTCATTGGAATAATTCTTTATATGCTCAACAATTACAATAATTATGATAAGTAGCGCACAAATCTCGAAATCAATATTATAAATCAAGGCCGCTCCCCCCCATTCATTGCTAAAATCTATGAATTGAAATTCCCTGAACACGCTTTATTCTTTCAATTGACTTTTTACAGTTTTTCCCTATTTTCATTTTATCACAGAACTCATGTTATTAAAAGGAAAACAGTTCTTTATTTTTGCCTATTCATTCAAGTATCCCCCTATTTCACAGTTACAAGAATAATTGGTATTTCCATTTCCTCTTTTGTATATCCTGCATGCACACCAATAAACTCACCAGCCTCTTCCTTCGTGTTAAAGATAGTTACATCCGTTACTGCAATAGCAACGTAATCTCCTATCATTGCATCTACATTTTCATGGGGTGTTCCATTTCCAAATAAATGCTCTTTGTATACTTCTTCCTTCGAAAGCAGGACAAAATCCTTGCCAAATTCTTTTTCAAACTCACGCTCAAATTGTTCTTTTTTCTCTTCTTTTACATAGAGATTCAGTGCCCTTGGTTCGATTGACGGTAATCTTACCAAACATTCCATGATTGCCGGATAATCCGTAATCGCAACATTTTTCCCGTCAACATGTCCATGATCGGCAGTGATGATAAGTAGCGTATTCTTTAGCTTGCCACTCATTTGTTCCACCGTCTTTTCCAAGTCACATATTACCTCTTTTGCCTCTTTACTGTGACAACCATGCTTATGCATCACAGTATCCGGCTCACTCCAATATGCGTAAATATATTTTTCCTCATCTTCTTTACACAGATTTACGATTTGATTGCAGATTTCATCAAAATTATTGCAAAACGGTGGTACAAAAGGAGAGACCGTATACGCTTTTTTACCAGACTCATTTATTTTATCAACCACGGATTTGTAACCACAATATTTACCTGCTACATGCTCCTCTGCCGCTGGCTTATCGGTTCCCTGCTCTGTGTTTAGAAATACGGTAACATTTTTATCCACCTGCGGATAATAGCAGTCCCAGCCTAACCAGGCGTGCTCGATTGGTTGTAAGCCACTTATGATTGATGTTGTTGCTGCAACAGTGGTTGGCGGAAAAACCGAGTAAATGGACTCTTTCAAATATTTTCTTAAAAACCCGTCTTTGCTTGCATTTTCATTTAAAATACTGGTTCCTAACCCATCCAGCAATAAAACAACAACGTTTTTATAATTCTTAGCAAGAGCCTCATCGATCATCGGCAACGTCTTTCCTATAGTTTTACAATCAAATCTTTTTAATATGGAATTTGCCAAATTTACAATACACCTGTCATAATCATGTAGCAATCTTTTTTTCTTTATCATACTTTTATCCATAATTCTCTCTCCTTAATCATTTCCAATCCCCGCTTTTCTCTTTGTATCATAATCGTCCAGATTTTGCTTAACCACTTTTTTCGCATTCACACTTTCCACAGCGTTTGTAGTATACATTGCTTTCCTGACGGCACTTCCGTAATTAAATAATTGTTCTACATGCGCCCGGTTTCGAACCCACACATCAATTGCACCGGGTTATTTGCTCCAGGTTTGCTTGAATTTCTCGAATTCAGCCTCTGCATTTTTTAGGTTTGATGCTCC
>CADBNB010000047.1 GCA_902795895.1 uncultured Lachnospiraceae bacterium
AAAAAGAAAAGACATATCTCCCAAAATGCCGGTTCCTGAACTTTGACTCCTAGCATGTGCTAGGTGGGCTACCGCAATTGCGCTTCTGTCTTCCGCTACATGGCGGCCTGACATAATCACAAAAATATAAGATGCCCGTATCAAAAAATGTAGGTTCAAAATATCAGGATTATCGTACACCCCAGGATATATGTCCTTTCTGTTATTGTAACTACATTATACGCCTCTTTACAAAATGCATCAATATGCAACTTTGCCAAATTTTTTCGAGTAAGTTTGTAGAAGTGGGATATTTACAGCTCCATTTCACCATTAAACGGCTGAAATTCAAAGGAAAATTCAGTACCTACGCCTAATTGACTAGTTACTTTTACTTCACCTTCATGCTTTTCCACAATATATTTTGCAATGACAAGTCCCAATCCGGAACCTTTTGCATTTTGACGAAGTTTTGATTTATAAAACTTTTCAAATATGTGTGGAAGTTCTTCCTCCGAAATACCGATACCCTCATCCCGAATGAATACATGGATCTTTTCATCCTGTTCCAATGTTACATATATATTTCCACCTTCATGTGAAAACTTTAATGCATTGTCAATAATGTTCGTAAATAATTGACGCAAACGGTCATAATCTCCCATCATCATAACAATTTCATTTTCACACTGAAACCGGATATCTACTTTTTTCTTCTCACTGATTGATTTATAATTTCTCAGAATATCCTGAAAAATCTGCACAAGGTTGGTTGGCTCTTTTACAATTGTAAAATGTGGATTTTGCATTTTTGAAAGGGTAAGCAAATCTCCTACCAATCGCTCCATTCCCTGACATTCCGATACCATACGTTGGTAATATAAATGCTTTTTCTCTTCCGATGGAACAACATCATCCGCCAGACATTCTGCATAACCGCGAACAACCGTAATAGGTGTTCTTAACTCATGAGAAACATTGGCAAAAAAGTCAATTCTTGCCTGTTCGATTAATTTTCTTTCCTGCTCATTTTCCTCTAATCGTTCTGCAAGTGTATCCATACTTTGAGCAAAATATGCGATTTCATTTTTTCCCTTTAAGTTAGTTCTAAATTTGTAATCACCCTTTGTCAATTGGGCTGCAACATATCTTAATCGCGACATCGGTCTTGTGATTGCAAATGCCAAAACAACAGAGAAAAATACAGCCAGCGTAGCACCCGCTACAATACTATACATTGTATACTCTCGGCTCTTTTTTATCAGAGCATCTTTTTGAGTTACATATGAATTCAGCAGAACAATTCCTACTACTTCCTCTTTTTTCCCGTATATAGGTGCAGCTACGCACATCATAGTCCTTTCGTATATCTTATCATACCCGCATGCATATGCAATTTTCTGCTGTTTGGCTTCTGTAATTACTTTGTTAACTTCATTTGATAAATCGATATCTTCAATGTCAACATTAGTAAATTCTCTTTCCAACTCCTCATCATCGTCACCATTATCAATTAGCCAAATATCCGTATTTTCACTATTTGTAACGGTTTCCAGATACTCCTGATATAAAAAAGCGCCTTCTTTATCCTCCTGACAAACATAATCGCTCATCTTTTGTGAAATACGGCCAGCCTGCGACTTTAGCTGTGAACGATACGTATCTTCGATGCTATTTTCGTAAAGATTTGTATATACGATACCTATAATACATACAAATACAACTAATATGGCACCAAAACCAACGAGAACCTGAACAAACAAATGCTGATAAAATGGTATTTTATTCTTCCTCTTCATCTACTTCAAATTTGTAACCCACACCCCAAATTGTCTTAATTCTCCACTGTGGGTGCTCCTCCTTGTCAATTTTTGAACGTAAACGCTTGATATGTGAATCAACCGTTCTGCTATCTCCAAAATAATCAAACCCCCATAAACTGTCCAATAAATTATCTCTTGTAAAAACTTTATTTGGATTTTGTCCCAAAATCCACATAGTTTCAATTTCTTTTTTTGTCAATGCGATTTTATTTCCATTGATGCTTGCCGTATATTCTTCCATATTAACCACAAGGTTACTAAGAGAAAGTATCTGCTCACTACTACTGCTTGTCTGCACTTTTCCCTCTGTAACACGTCTTAGCACTGCTCGCACTCTAGCCATAACTTCATTGGGACTGAAAGGCTTCACCACATAGTCATCTGCTCCAATATCAAGTCCCATGACTCTTTCAAAATCTTCGCCTCTGGCAGTTACTAAAATAATAGGCATACTACTTTTCTTACGAATGGAACGGCATACCTCATAACCGTCAATCTTAGGCATCATAATGTCAATCAGTGCCATAGCCGGTTGCTCTTTTTCAAACAATTCAAGTGCTTGTTCTCCATCCTTTGCCACAACCGGTTCATAGCCCTCTCTTACAATATAATTTGACAAAACGTCAATAATATCTTCATTATCATCTGCAATCAATATCTTTTTCATTTTTTCCTCCTTATTGTACCTGATGTTCATTTATTTTTATCAAACTTCACTCTCGAAAACAACGCAAACCGAGAACATCCTTGTCATTTTCCCCACTATCACCATTATATGATTGAAAACACCATAAAATCAAGATTTTTTTCGGCAATAACATATTCCTTTTTTAACAAGAAAATGACATATTTATCTATTATTATAATATATAATTCAAAAGGATAAAAAGTTTCTTTCAACGATTATTTTTACTATGCAAAATCATTTTGCAACCAAAATATATTAAAACATATAAAAGAGGTGAAAACATGAAAAAAATATTTAAAAATTGTGTCATCTTATGTTTGCTGTTATCTCTAATAAGTATTAATTATGGAGACCTTGCTGTATCACAAACATACGCTGCCACTATCAAAAGCATTCGTCTAAATATAAAATCCAAATCAATTGCCAAGGAAGAAAGCTTCAAATTGCAAGTACAGGGAACTCGTGCTAGCGACAGTGTTACTTTTTCAGCGTCAAATACTGATGTTGTAGAAATTACTCCCCAGAGAAATTCAAAATCTTGTAAGATAAAGGGAATTGCAGTTGGAAAATCTATTATATACGCCACAGTTCAACGTGATGATGAAATCGTAAAAGTTTTAAAATGTAGCGTCAACGTAACACCTGCAGCTATCAGTGTTCGTTTCCGCAAAAGTGAAATCACAATCACCAAAGATGAACTGTACGATTTGATGGACATCATTACTTTGAAGCCGAAAAACACAGCTGAAACTCCGACATTTTCAGTATCAGACGATTCTATTTTAAAAATTAGTAAAGATGGAATCATCACACCGTTGGAGGTTGGTTCTACCCAGATTACGGCTACTATTCTTAACGGAAAAAGTGATACAATTACAGTCAATGTAAAAAAATCTGATGACTAAGATACGAATAGTTAAGATTTAACTTGCATTTTTAATTTGTTTATATTATATTAGTGATGTTGGTTCTGCCAACATCACTTTTACTTTTAAACAAAAAATCAAATAAATGAAAGGAAAAATTTATGAAAAAAGAGCAAATTTCTGTGCTATACGAAGCACATTACTGCTCACTTCTTTCATTTACAAAATCACTTATTTCAAATCATCACGACGCAGAAGATATTGTTCAGGAAGCGTTTCTTATCTGTCTAGATTATGATTTAACCTCTAAAAACTCATTAAAAGTTTTGTACTCCATCATTCAGACAATTATATCAAAAAGAAAGCATGCTGATTTAGATTACCAATTAGCCACATCACATAACTCAGAGGAATACCTATCATCTTTTCAACAATCTTCGGATTTCAAAACCTGCATAAAGAATGCGTACAAAAGGCTTTCTCCCTCAGATCAGCAAATAATTGACTATTCTATCATTCAAAATCTCAATTCTTTCGAAATCAGTCGAATTTTAAACATTTCCCCCGCTGCAGTAAGAAAACGTTTACAAAGAAGCAAGCAACGACTTGGTGAAATTTATAACAAAGAACTTTGCTTTTGACAGAATAACCATTTGTGTTATAATGTAGTGATATTAGAATAGTAAGGAGTTGCGTCATGGAAAATTTTATATACAGTATCAATGCTACGATTCCGGTTTTTCTTGTAATGATTATCGGCTACATTTTAAAACAAATTGGTATGTTAGACGACCACTTTGCAAGCAAAGCGAACAAATTTAATTTCAAAATCACATTACCATGTCTTTTATTTGCCGATTTGGCAGCGACAGATATGCGTTCTCATTTTGATTTGCGTTTTGTGTTATTTTGTGCCATTGTTACAACCATTTGTTTTTGGAGCGTTTGGGGGCTTGCTAAACTATTCATAAAAGATAAATCCATCATCGGTGCTTTTGTACAGGCTTCCTTCCGTGGAAGTGCCGCTGTGTTTGGCATTGCATTTATTGTAAATATTTACGGTAATTCAGGAATGGCACCACAAATGATTATCGGTGCAGTTCCTCTATACAACATTTACTCTGTAATTGTCCTCACCTTTGAAGCTGAGCAGTCTTCTGAAGGTGGTGCATCAATTAAGAAAGCAATCGTTAATATTTTTAAAAATCCAATTATTTTATCCATTGCATTTTCCTGTTTTTGGTCTCTTACAGGCTTGTACGCACATACACCAAGTATCTGTATCAAAACTATTGACAGCTTTGCAAAAATGGCATCTCCATTGGCATTGGTATGTATTGGTGTAACTTTTGAAGGAAAAAAAGCAATTCAAAAAATTACCCCTACCATTATTGCCTCCGTTACCAAAGTGCTTATTCAGCCTGGAATATTTCTTCCAATTGCCATTTACTTTGGTTTTACCGGAAAAGAATTGATTGCGCTGATTATTATGCTTGGTTCTCCAACAACACCATCCTGCTATATTATGGCGAAAAACATGAATAACGATGGAATACTGACTTCCAGTATCGTAGTCCTTACCACGCTTATGTCCGCAGTCACATTGACTCTTTGGATTTTCATCGTAAAATCACTTGGATTACTTTGATGTTGTTATTTTGGTTGTAATATGCTATACTCATGATTAAAAGCGTTGTCAAACATCGCCGATTAAGGAGAGGATGAAAAACATGAAAAATATATCACTGAAGGATCTTATGCGCAAATACAAACATTCATGGGTTCTTCTATATTTTCTAGTATACATGGTCTGGTTTATGTATTTGGAAAAACGACCATATGTGAAACATTACTTAATTTACACAAAGTTTGATGATTGTGTTCCATTCAATGAATACTTCGTAATTCCCTATCTGATTTGGTTTGGATATATCGTAGTTGTTATGGGATATTTCTTCTTCACAAATGCATCAGACTTTTACAAAGCAAGTATATTCCTGTTTGGAGGTATGAGTTTTTGTCTTTGCATTTACACCTTCACTCCAAACGAACAGCTTTTAAGACCGGAAGTATTTGCCCATGACAATATTTTTGTTGACTTAGTTAAGTTTATTTACGAGGCTGATTCAAATGCAAATGTTTGCCCTAGTATTCACGTTTTAAATTCCGTTGCAATTTTCCTTGCAATGTTTGAAAACGACAAAATCCGCAAACATAAACTTTTATTGACAGCTGCAGGTATTCTTTCTGTTTCTATCTGTATGTCAACTGTATTTATCAAACAACATTCTTTGGTTGATGTAGTTTGTGGAACAGCCCTTGCATTTACACTTTATGCTTTGATTTATAAAACAAATTATTCAAAAATCTTTGCTACACTCAGAGAGTATCGCTTAAAAAGACAGACAAGCTTAACTTCTAAAAGTAGTTCAGATACCATATAAAGAGTTTGCATTATGACTGTTTACAAGAAAAAGAATGCCAGATACTGTCTAACAGACAGGTATCCGGCATTCTTTTTTAAGTATTCCTGTTAACGGCTGATTTTAAATAATTACCGCTTTCTTCTTAATTGAAACCATATACTTTTTGTGAAATCGTATATCCTAAAATAATCACTTTTCTTCCTGCCCATGATTTCATCTTCATCAAAACTCCAAGGAAATAATGATTCATCTGATGATATACCCACTTATTATTCTTCTTTAAATATGCCCATAATTCTTCCTTTTTTGCCAAGCTTTCTTCCGTATTGATTTTAATTAAAAATACAGAACTTACCGTCATCATCATAACAAGATACTTAATCATGTACTGACGTAATTTTTTGCATGAAATCTTATGAAGATCATGGCTTTCTATCATAATCTTTGTAATCTTAATCTGCTGGTCAATTCTTCCCATCATAACAGTTTCGTTGACAGACTGATCCTCACGACCAATAAAATAACGGTAAAAATCAACATCTAAATAATACATCTTTTGAACATGTGGCAATGGCTGATACACGAAAATATTATCCACATAAAACGTATGCTTTGGCAATTTCAAATTACATTCTCTAAGCAAATTGGTTCGATAAATCACCGAATGCATCAAAATATTCTGGCTGGCACTGAAATGACCAATTTCACTCCAATCAAATATTTTGTCCACCGGAAGACAGCTTCGATAGTCAATGACTTTTTGTTTTCCAAGATGTACACGTTCATACACATAGTTTGAAATGAGCATATCCACCTTTTCCTGATTTTGAACAAACTCACGAAGTTTATCCATAATCTTATGAAGAGCATCTTCATCCACCCAATCATCACTATCAACGACTTTATAATAAATACCTTTGGCATTTCTAAGTCCTGTATTTACTGCCTCCCCATGTCCACCATTTTCCTGTTCAATTACTCTGACAATGTTCGGATATTTCTTGGCATATTCTTCACCAATCTTTTGTGTATCATCTTTTGACCCATCATTTACAACGATAATCTCAATATCCTCCCCAGCAGGCAATAAAGATTCTATCGCCTTACTCATATACTCTGCAGAATTATAACAAGGAATTCCAACGGTTAATATTTTCATTTTCTTCTCCTTTTCGTCTCTTTTACATCTGTTCAACTACTTCAAAAGCTCTGGCAACAATTGCATCCATATTGTAATACTTATACTCAGCTAATCTTCCCACCAAATAGAAATTCGGAACTTTTTCGAGTAATGAAACATACTTCTCATAAAGAGCCTGATTTTCAGGATTTAATATAGCATAATATGGTATCTGACCATCATTTCCATCGTAACTTTTTGGATACTCTTTCATAATTGTGGTTCCATCAATCTTTTGACCGGTTAAATACTTAAACTCCGTAATACGTGTATAGTCTTCTGAAACCGTATAATTTACCACACTGTTACACTGGTAATACTCTTTGTCATAATGTTCAAACGCAAACTCTAAAGAGCGGTATGGAAGTCTTCCAAAACGACAGTCAAACAACTGATCTAAAGGTCCGGTAAACACGATCTTACCATCAAACGGTGTGCCTTCAAAAGAAACCTTTCCCTCCGCTGGTATCGAAAGAACATCCTCTGCTCTCGTTTCTAAGCGAACCGTAATGTTAGGATGATCTAACATTCTCTCAAATAATTTTGTAAAGCTTTCTTTTGGCATTCCCTGATACTTGTCTCCAAAATAACTGTCATCATACGAAAGCACCACAGGAACTCTGGCAGTTACGGATGCATCTACTTCTTCCGGTCTTTGTCCCCACTGCTTCATAGTATACTTCAAAAAAATGTTTTCATACACAAACTGTGCAATTTCCTGAATATCTTTTGACGGATTTTTCTTTAATTCCAAAATAGGTACTCTTGCACCTTCCCCGTAAGTATCAATAAGCTCCTTCTTAAGCTTTTCTGCCTTTTCCTCACCATACACCATTTTTAATGTATTTAAATTAAAAGGAACCGGAATATACTTTTCATTTACATTGGCAACTACTTTATGTCGAAATTCATACCAATCCGTAAATTTTGATAAATATTCATACACAGCCTCATTGCTCGTATGGAAAATATGTGGACCATACTGATGGATTAACACACCATGTTCATCCTCTACATCATAGCAATTACCACCGATATGATTTCTCTGCTCGATAATCAGTACCTTTTCACCTTTTTCAGCAAGTTCTCTCGCCACAACACTTCCGGCAAAGCCTGCTCCAACAACAATTGTATTATACATAGCTTCTTCTCAACTTTCCTTCTCATTTTTTCTTACAACATGTGTACTATTTTACACTAAAATTGCTGATTTTTCTAGTACCAAGTTACTCCGTCCTTTGTGACTCTGGCAATAACAAGTTTTTCCATTTCCGGTTTCTTTTCACCAATTTCATAAGCTTCTCTAAGAACTTTTTCTGCTTCTGAAATGGTATCATATTTTTCCGTATAAAGAGTGGCGATTACATCTCCCACCTGCACTTTATCACCGGTCTTTTTATGCATGGTAATGCCTGCTGCAAAGTCAATTTCACTTTCTTTCGTCTCTCTTCCTGCCCCCAGTATCATAGATGAAATGCCTAACTGCTGTGCATCCATATGTACCACATATCCACTGTGTTGTGCTACCACATCATAGTAATATTCCGCTTTTTTGAAACTATCGGGATTTTTGATTACGGTAACATCACCATTTTGTGCCTCCACCATGGCGATGAGTTTTTGTAATGCACTACCGTCTTTTATTGCCTGTTCTGCCATCTTCTCACATTCTTCCATAGTAACGGTTTCTTCACCATTATTTTTCGCAAGATACAACATATTAGATGCCAAAGCAATACATACTAATCTTAAATCTTCTTTTCCCTCTCCATTTAGTAAATGGACAATCTCCTCCACTTCCATGGAGTTTCCAATATTACTTCCAAGAGGGGTATCCATATCCGTAATCAATGCCACCGTCTCTCTTCCAGCCCGTTCTCCGATGGCAACCATCTTCTTGGCAAGACTTGCCGCATCTTCCTTTTTTTTCATAAATGCCCCGCTTCCACAGGTTACATCCAGTAAAATCTTATCACTTCCTGCTGCAAGTTTCTTACTCATAACGGAGGCTGCAATCAAAGGAATGCTGTCAACTGTGGCTGTCACGTCACGAAGAGCATATAATTTTTTGTCTGCCGGTGCCAGTTCACCAGACTGACCGACTACACTTAACCCAATCTGATTTACAATTTCGAAAAAACGATCTGTAGAAATTTCCGTCTGAAATCCCGGAATAGACTCTAATTTGTCAATGGTTCCCCCGGTATGTCCCAAGCCTCTTCCGGACATTTTCGCTACTTTTTCACCGCAGGCAGCTACAATTGGTGCCACAGCCAATGTGGTCTTATCTCCTACGCCACCGGTACTGTGCTTATCCACCTTTATTCCTGAAATTGCAGACAAATCTACCATATCACCGGAATGTGCCATAGCAAGCGTCAATGCTCCAAGTTCTTCATCTGTCATGCCTTTAAAATACACTGCCATAGTCCAAGCTGCCATCTGATAATCCGGTATTTCTCCCGCAACATATAGATCTATCATCTCCTTGATTTCACTTTCTGTCATAGCCTGTCCGTGTTTCTTTTTTTCTATCATATCAAACATTCTCATAATGCTCTCCCCTTTCGTTTTTCTTAATCTTATGTCAATACCTGCTGGCAAATCCTATGCATCCTTCCAAAGCGTTTACCCTATAGGAGTGCGTTTACCATGTCGGAGTCTGTGTGCTGACTCAATTAAAGATTTGCCGCTCCAAACCCTTCCGGCATCAGTTCTTTCAATGTAAATTCCTTATAATCCGTCTCACTTTTTGCAACTAAAATCACAAAATTCTCAGGCTCACAAAATTCCATCATCACCTGTCTGCATACGCCACACGGGGTAGCATAACCGGATACTTCCATACCTTCCTCATAGCCGCCTGCAATGGCAATCTGCGTAAATGAACGCTTACCCTCACTCACCGCTTTAAAAATCGCTGTCCGTTCTGCACAGTTACTTGGGCCATAGGCTGCATTTTCCACATTACAACCTGTATAAACCGTTCCGTCTTTACACTCAATGGCTGCACCTACACGAAACTTCGAATAGGGTGCATAAGAATATTTCCTGCTTTCCAAAGCTTTTTTTACTAATTCCTCTTTCTTCATAAATACCCCCCTAAATTACTTAACAAAGTGGAAAAAGCCAAAGTAATCACTTCAGCTCCTTTACAATCTTCACAATTCGACTTGTCCCAAGGCGGTCTGCCCCCAGCTGTAAAAATTTCTCGCCATCTTCCAAACTGCTGATGCCACCTGCTGCCTTTATCTTAACTTCAGAACCAACATGTTTTGCAAACAAAGCAACATCTTCAAAGGTAGCTCCAGCAGTAGAAAAGCCGGTAGAAGTCTTGATATAATCAGCCTTTGCTTCTGTTACGATTTCACACAGTTTTATTTTTTCGTCTTCAGTTAAGAGACAGGTTTCAATAATCACCTTTAACACTTTTCCTTCAGATGCCTGACGGAGTGCTTTGATTTCTTCTGTCAGACCATTCCAGTCCTTAGACTTAACCATACCAAGGTTAATCACCATATCAACTTCATCCGCGCCATTAGAAATGGCATCTTTCGTTTCAAACACTTTTACAGCGGTAGTATGATACCCATTTGGGAAACCAATTACGGTACAGATTGCCAGACGGTCTCCCACATATTCTTTCGCCTGCTTTACAAAATATGGAGGTATACAAACCGATGCTGTACCATATTTTATGCCGTCATCACAAATTGCTTTTATCTCTTCCCATGTGGACGTCTGCGCAAGAAGCGTATGATCCACATGAGATAATAATTCTTTTTGTTCCATCCTTTTTCCCCCCAAAAAAACTTTTCATTTCAACAATAAGATAAGTCACATATTTCACAAACATGCTTGAAAACCCACATGAATGAGCTTTTCAAATCAAATCGTACAAAAATACGTTATAAACTGCCTGCTTCATATACAATCTCATTATATCATTTCTAATTATTTATCTAATTAT
>CADBNB010000048.1 GCA_902795895.1 uncultured Lachnospiraceae bacterium
ATCGCAATTTCCTATTACAAAAAAAAGCGCCACTTTCGTAGCGCTATACTTCGTAACAATAAAATATTTATGAGGGTCTTTTTCATCTTTTAATAAACTTGTAACTTATGTAATAAAATGCAATAAAATCTCTACTCATCCACTTTCAATGTAGCGAATTATGACCTCTTAATTACTAAATGTAAGGAGCACACTTTCATTTGTGAAAGCAATAATTGGGTAACAACAAACTAAGAAACCATAAATACTATTGATACGATATATATTATATTACCACATTTTTGGCATAAAATTTCTTACAATTTTCTTACAAAGTCCTTACGTTTTTTTATGAATACTCCTGCAATTCCTTCGGCAACCATTCTTTCAGTGCCTCAACAATATCCTTAATTGCTATAGGTTTTGACACAAAGTCATTCATTCCCGCATTTAAAAATTCTTCTTTTACACCTTGTATCGCATTTGCAGTCAAAGCAATAATAGGAATATTCTGATGATATTCATCCTCATATTGGCGTATCCTGTGAGTTGCTTCAATTCCGTCCATTTCAGGCATCATATGATCCATAAAGATTAAATCATAGTGCTTTTCATCAATCATTTCGATAGCTTTTGCTCCACTGTTTGCAGTATCAATCTGCATATGAAGTGGTTTTAACAGACCTTGTGCCACTTTTAAATTCATATCCACATCATCTACAATCAGTATTTTTGCATTTGGAGCACAAAAATCAAATGTTTTCGATGTTTCATCTTTCGTACTTGATGTTTCACGATTTAAAACTTTACAAAAAACTGAGCCACACAATGGTTTTGGCATATAAATATATGGTTTGTCCTGTTCCATTTCTTTTGCCGGATTATATAAGAAACAGCATTTTGTATCTTTTAATCCGTTCAATTTTCGTTCCAGATCATCCTTATCTGTAAAGATATAATCCACAGGATTGTCTTCTGAAATGTCATCCAAAGGAACATACACAACAGAAAAATCTTTTGCCAATCGTTCAAAAAAAGTAACCTGCTCTGGAATCGTAAAATAACAAGAGACTCTCTGATCTTTTCCATTGGATTGAATCTGATATACTTTTTCTTTTCCCTCTTTTACAAGAGATTGTTTCACTGTAAAGGCAAACTTACTTCCCTTTCCATATTCACTTTCTACATTAATCTTTCCATCCATCAATTCTACCAGCTGTTTTGAAATCGACAGACCAAGACCGGTACCCTCTATGGTTGCATTATTACTTTCATCAACACGCTGATATGCATCAAACAAATATGGAATGTCTTCTTTTTTAATTCCCTTTCCGGTATCGGAAACTGTCACACGAAATTCAATACTGTCTTCTGAAGTCTCCATAATTTTCAGTACCATACTGATAATTCCACGCTCTGTATATTTTATGGCATTATTTACAATATTTATAATCAACTGACGTATACGAAGTGCATCGCCATACAATACCTTTGGCATATTAGAATCGATTTCAAACAATAGCTCAATGTCTTTATCACCAATTCTTGTATAAAAAATCATACCAAGGTCGCTAAATGTTCTAATTGGTTCATATTTGGATGGAATCAGGTCAAATTTTCCTGATTCCATTTTCGAATGATCCAAAATGTCATTGATAATTCCAAGCAATGACTGTCCGGAAACCTGAATATTCTTTAAATACTCTGTCTGCTGCGCCGTATATTCATCACGCAATAATATTTCCGTCATACCAATAATGGCATTCATAGGAGTTCTTATTTCGTGAGACAAATTTGAAATAAATGCCGACTTTGCACGATTGGCAGCCTCTGCCTTGTCTTTTAACTCACTCATTTGCGACGCATATTGGGACATTTCAGTAACATCCACATACAAAACGACATATCCAATTTCCTGTACTGATGATTTTAATTTAGAAACACAAACTTCCAATATACGTTCACCATGTTCCACTGTAACATTTGGTACTTCCATGGCATAGTCCATATTTTCCTGTGTCATATATGACTGTAAATCAATATCTTTCAAATATTTCTCAACCCAGGGATTTTTATATATGATGTTCAAATTTTCATCCGTAATAAGTATTCCCTGCTCCAAATTATCAATTACAAATTCTTTTGCATCCTAAACCAAATCAAACAGACCGTATTTTCTCACTGACAGCAAAAGAAGTACGATTGAGAGAACTATCGTAAGCGGTATAAAATCTGCATTTTTAACCGTATGCGTCAGCTGCAAAGCCAACACCACCATCGGTGGAATAGACGATATAAACAAAAGCCTATATGCCTTACTCTTAATACGGTTCTTTCGATGTTTGTGCCATACATGCGCAGTTACAAAAAAATACATAAGCATCTGTCCGATCATAAACAAACCGTAGATAGGATAAAACGAACCTTTCTCAAACACAATGATAGAGCCAAGAGGTGTATCAACTAATTCCATGCTCTTACAGTACAAATTATGATACTGACATGTAACTACCAAATATGCTGCTATCACGTGGAACGTAAACATAGCGGCAAATAAGAATTTTGGCCACCGAAGTCTTTGATATCGAACCACAAAAATCAACACAAACAAATGCGCAAAACATTTTCCGAAGTTTTCGATTTTAAAAGCCACCAACATACCATCCATCGAAGTTTCATATATATAAATACATCGACCGACTAATGCTATACACGCAAAAATCGTACTATTTATAAGCATATGTCTGTATTTACTGTCTTTCTGTTTCAATATAACACGAAGCAACATAATGCAGATACAAAATCCAATAAAATGAATACTAAACCATGCTGAAACCACATTTATCCCCTCTTTTCTCTTTCGCCCTTACTAATAATATCTTTTCATTCTGAATTTTAAGTCTAGCCCCACGAGACTTGGCTCGGAATTTGTTATATTCCCACCCTACGCTTCGCTTAGAGAAAGGAATTTTCTCCAACTGAGATAACAAAAAGTTATAACCAGATATAACTACCCTCAATTATAATTATACAGTTTTTCCCAAAGTTTTACAATATATCAAATGGTAAAAATGGAACAAACCATCCTGACAGCTGATTTTAATGTAACTTCACTTTTACTTAGAACAAAGAGTTTTTCTTGCAAAACTCTAGCGCGACCGCGGTATTGCGCAGCAATTAACTCCATCTCCGCGGTCTGCGCATCCTCGCATCGCAATTTCCTATTACAGAACAAA
>CADBNB010000049.1 GCA_902795895.1 uncultured Lachnospiraceae bacterium
AGCATCAGATGAATGAACCTTTGCATTATACTGCTCTGAAAGTTCTTTGGCGTATGTAGACTTGCCACTTGCAGGTAATCCCACAAGACAGAAAAGTTTTACGTCACTTTTCAAATTTATACCCCCAATTTTACTCGTCATAAGTCCATTTTTTTCATCTTTTTATCAATATATTGCAACAAAAGACCATCATCATACACGGATTGAAATTCTACGGGATAATCTTCAATGATAGTTTCATTTATAAAGTCTTTTATAATCTTCATTTGTTATCCCCTTACATATTTTGATTTTGCGTTCGTCTTTCGGATTTTTTCCTTGACTAAAGGCTTTCCGTTGTACTCTGTTGTAATTCCCGTGCGGCGCAGACCTATTTCAAAGTATTCTTTATTCAAATCAATTCCGACCGCAACCCGTCCCAACCTAACAGCAACCGCAGACGTTGTAAACGAACCCGAAAACGGGTCTAATACTACGTCCCCCTGATTAGATGAAGCCTTAATAATTCTTTCAAGTAAAGATTCAGGCTTTTGTGTCGGATGATTTTCATATTCATCCATTTTGAAGCGCACACGGCTGAATTCCCAAACATTGCCCGGAACTTTTTCTGTATTATAAGGCTGTGGAGGATTTTTCCTATAATCAATCAATTTACGTTTTGCCCCTGTCTTTGCTTCAACCAAAATATCTTCATGGTTAAATACATACTTTGACTTTGCGCTTTTGTTAATCATAAGAATTGGTTCATACAGCGAACCATACATTTTTTTGCTTTGTACACCCGAACTGTCGTATGCCCACACGATGCGACAGAGAACATTGTATTTTTCGGAAACATATACATCTAAATAAGACATATGTTGTGTAGCTGTCATAAAATACATAGTTCCGTTATCGCATAAAACGCGCAAGCATTCATCTATCCACTCTTTACACCAATCAACGTATACTTGAACGCTTTCCCATTTATCGCTATTATTTCCGAAGTCTTTTCCGATATTATACGGGGCATCTGCAAAAATGAGATTTACAGAATTATTTTTCATACTTTTAAGCACTTCCAAACAATCCCCTAATATTGCCATAGACTTTTCATTGTGTTTTTCTTCAAAGCGACATTCATCAACAAAAAGTCCCTTAAAGTCAAAGCTGCACAGGTTCATTCATAAAAACCATCCTTTTTAATATTTTGCATTATCAATACCTTATGTTTAAGTTCCCATGCTCATTGAGCCAATCAATAATATCCTTATATCCAAGTCCGCCATTTTCAGTTGGCTTCATGATATAGTCATATATTTTAGGGTGAGTTTCTTTTAATCTCTGAAACTTACTCTTCTCTGAATGGTCTAAATGGCATCCATATCCGCAGAAAACACAGCCCGTCCTATCGCATCCTGTTGTATGTAATTTCCCGTCAGGATCCTCTACAATATCACCATACACAGAAGCAATTTCGATATTATTTTCCTTGATATACCTGAGAACATCTTGTTCAGTCCAAAAAGCCATAGGGTTACTTGTCGGTCTCTTTTTATCGAAGCCATTGCACCCGTCTTTCAGCCACATTTGTCTGCGCAGTTTGCTCTCTTCTGCCATCTGCGCCAGCATCCCATATCTTCCTGTCTCTTTTTCATACCGCTTTGACGGTTCTTTCTTAAAAATATGGCAGCATTTGTGTGAAATCTTGAATGGCGCGTCAAGAAGAAATTTCCACTTCGTAATTGAATATTTGTTCGTCTTCCCGTTTTTGCTAACATATGTGCCATTGAACTGCTCGCGCCTACAAGATTTCTTACCTTTGCTCTCTGTGCTTCTGCATTCATGAACAGCTTGCGAAACCTCTTTACTTATAAACGGATAGCCGTATTCTTCAATTACCTGCTTGAAATTCTTCTTTGGCTTTAACCAAACAACATTCTCAAATGTCTTCACAAAGTCGCGTAGTTCAGGATATTCCAAGCCTGTATCACAATAGACCGCAGGTACATCAGGAAATTCTTGCCTGACAATATGTAAAAGAACTGTGCTGTCTTTTCCGCCTGAAAAACTTACATAAACTCCGTCTTCTCCGTACTCTTTTATCCACGCTCGGATCCTTGATTTTGTCATCTGAATCTTCACGTCTAAAGGCAGTGATTGCCACTGCTTTAATTCTTCGCTTGTATGTTTCACCCGACCATTTACCAATCACTGGTAACTGGTCAACTATTAAATCCTCCCATGCTCACACGTTCATCCGAACATGTTCACGCTGCAACTAATAATTTTACATACGACTTATCAATCTTCGCATAACCCTGTCTACAGGGATTGGGTTACTCCTTTCTAAATTTTGTATTTGTTTGCATTATTTATAAACCTTATTCATCAAATAACTTAGCAAGATCCCTATACTTTGAATAGTTCCACCCATTAAGTCGCTCTCTCAGAATCTCGTTATCGCAAAATTGGAACTCTTTAATTCCGCCATCCCATACACACATTAAAAAGATAAACGCATGTACAGGAATAAACAGAACAGCGAAAAGCGGAAT
>CADBNB010000050.1 GCA_902795895.1 uncultured Lachnospiraceae bacterium
GTCTTTGATGTGATTGATGGATTTTTCAACATTTACACGGATTTTGTATGTTGCATCCCATTCTTCATTACCACGCGTGGTGCCAGGATAAGCACGTAAATTTTGCTCTGGATAAACATAAATCATTCGTCCACAGGACGAGGTTGTACAAGGATTTTCGCATCTGTCTTGTAGTCTGTATTAGGAATGGAAAGTTTATTTTTTAAAGGAATAGATGCTCTTTTGAAACCAGAATCTTCCGACCACATTGGTGCCTGACACCAGGGGATAAGAGTAAAAAAATGGCGAATTTATCCAGGTGTCAGGCACCAATGTGTATATATTACAATCAAGCAAGATATTATAATGCTACAACAGCAAGTTTTATAAGCAAAGATGTGGTAAAGGGAAGCGTTTTTGAAATATATACATTGAATCGCTATAATTATTGCTGGAGTAACCCGATAAAATATGTAGATCCAAGCGGATATTATACTACTGTTGAAGGCATTGCTGCGCATGTAGCATTACAGACATACTTTATGGAGTACTACTCAACTAGAAGTGGAACTCCTAAGATAGAGTATAAAGTGCCTGGAATAGTAACTAATAAGTCAGGAACTGGAAGGGCAGATATGGTACTTATTAGAAGTACGGTGATCGAAGTATATGAGATTAAACCGATTACCTATCGCTCAAATCCAGGTTCTAATCTGGCTGGGAAAGAACAGCTTACCGGCTATGTGAATGGATTAAATAAAAGAGAAAAAACAAAAAAAGCATCAAATAGAAAAAAGGTAAAAAGAGGAGGAAGATTTTCAACGGTTGTTAACCTGTTAAAGTTACCATTACCAATTGATCCAACTAGAACAATTTCATATTATACCTTTAAAGATGATCCAGGTATGATTTATTATGCTATTAGTCCAAAGAAAAAACCCCAGACAGCACCGGTTACGGAAAAGGAGAAAGAAAAATCTAAGAATACAGTGCGTATTAAAGTGGATCCTGATAGTGTTTGTGATGGAGTGAAAGTTGCCGGAGGTGTAGCTGCAGCAGCTTATGTAGCATATCGAGTTGTGCGATTGTTACCATCTTGTACACCTGCAACGTGGTGGACATTACCAGCCAACGTTGCAATACCATAAATAGTTTAGTTAGTGTTATTATAAAAAAATAGTATTCACACAACCAAATTTGGTTTGTGTGAATATATCACTAAAATAGGAAGGAGGAAAGATCATCCTAGATAAGGATGATTCGAAGAGAATTATGAAAAGAGAATTAACTAGTGAAGAAAAGAAAGAACTTGACAATTTTATTGTAAATGAATGCGAGTGTGGACATCAGGTCTTACTTGCAATGATTGCAGTAGATGGATTTGAAGAAGATGAATTAAAAAAGAAGTTAACGTCAAGACAATTCTATGATGCATATATTGCGGGGAAAAGGTCGGTTCGTCCATCAGAATTTTGGGCCCCAGAATTATTATGCGAATGGGCGAAAAAACTAGCTTTGAAATGCAACAATACTTCATTAGATGAGGATGAAAGAAATGGTGTGGCAATGGCAATATTCGAAAGTTTTTGTCAACTTACATGCTGTGGAATGGGAAAAGAATATAAAAAGTTAGTAAAGTTGTTTGAATGTGAATATAATGAATATTTGGCAGAAACAGGATGCTATTTAGAGGACAGTGCAGAGCAATCTTACCGTGTCATCATGCAAATGCTTGAGGAAGCTGGGATACCACGAACTCCAGTTGTGCTAGAATTTAAAGTAAATGCAACAAAAATGCCATTAGAATTCGCACCATAGGGCGTATATAGATTGGTCTATACTTTTTTGAGATAATTTTGCTACTTAAAAAATCCCCAAAAAGGAAGTTGTATTCGTCAATCGAATTTTCAATGAGCCAAGTGACCTATTTTTCAATTGCCATAAACAGAAGTGACCGCAGAGCATGTTTATGGTAGTTTGAAAAAAAAGTGTTTTATATTGGAGGAAAGTATAATGGGATTTACACAAGTAAGAGTACATGTAAGAAAAAAGGAAGCATCTGATGCAGAACGATTAGAACAGTTTCTTGAAGGGATGGGAGTGGAGGCAATACTGCTTCCACAAAATGAGTATTTGACAATAGATAGCTATCAGGTTTCTTTTGAAAACTTTGAGGAAATTGCTATGGGAATATCAGGAGAGTTGGCACTTAACGTCTTAGTTGGTTTTGTGTTCGATAGTGATGTTGCAGTCGTTCATGGATACATAAATGGTGACAAGGTATATGAAGAGGTGAAATCCATTGGAGAGTGTCCGGAGATGGACCGCGAAATGTTTTTGAAGGACTTTTTTCCAGCTTGTGACAGCAAGGCATTTAATGATGTTCTCGATAACGAAAATCATATATTTGCAGAAGATTATTTGTTTGAATTGGGGGATGCCTTAGGTATTAAATTCTTTGAGGAATAGAGCATAATCGATAAAGGAATTATATGTATTAAGAAAAGCTTTATGATAGAACATAGGTAAACGTTCCATTGTGAGCACATAGACTAGCCTATACTTTTTTGAGATAATAAGGTTACTAAAAAATTGTCAAAAAAGTATAGGTTATAGTTTTTTGATGCTTACTTACTCAAACTTCCCACATCAAAAACTGCTTAAAAGCCTTGAAAAACAAAGGAAAATTAGCATATTAATTGATATATTGACAACAAAATA
>CADBNB010000051.1 GCA_902795895.1 uncultured Lachnospiraceae bacterium
GAACAAGTAGATATACCTTTCCTTTTTTCATTGTTTTTCGAAACACGTAAATATTTGATGGCAATGCCAAAACACACCATATCAACAGTTCTATACAACCAAACATAATGGAAATATCTTTCTCCGAACCCAAATCATATCCATATCCTTTTGAATGTCCAATTATATCAAGAAAAATCCAACCAAAACATATTGGAAAAGAAAAAGCGATAAAACTTGCCCAAAGAAAATTCAGGCAATAGATGATTTTGTTTTTCATAACTAGCTCCCCCTTCATAAATTCCGAATTCATCCAATCTCTTGGTAAATCATTCTCATCGGCAAATTTTGCAATTACATCTTTTACTCCAGATACTGTTTTTAATATTACATCAAAATCTTGTGTAGCATCACGAAACTTATAGTTAAGCATTATACTGCCATCGCCCACAAATATTATTTCGCCCGGAATCTTTCCAAGTTCTTTCCGATATTCCTTAGCAAATTTTTTTATAATATCAAACCAATATTTTATCGGTATACCAATATTTTATCGGTATACCGATAATTTATCAACACCCCCTCACTCATCTGCCGCAATAATATCAATCAGTTCCTCTGCCCTTTTTGTCCCTGTTTCAGAAGCATCCACACCAAGCTGATACAACACATTATTTGCTGTAAAGTAAACAACCTGATCAGCCTTATTATGTTCATTATTAGTTATAATAAAATAGGCTTTTTTTCCATTTCCATATGCGTACGTCTTATAATACTCATTCTCAATTCCATATCCCGGATGTACTCCCGGTTTAGTCGCAAACATACCACTAAGTTTATATGTATCTCCCTTATACTTACAGTCATAATAAATAATGCCCCGATCATATTTATCTAATACAACGCCTACTTCGGAACATGACAGTTGATCTGAATCCCATAACTTCATCCCTGTTTTCTTTTCACATTCTTCCAAGCTGGAATACGTGTTCCAATAATTGCTATCACTCCCCAGAACCAACTCTGTTCCTTCCTGTGATATAAATTCGTCTTTATCTATCTGAATCGGTTCTATGTCTAACTCCATATGTTTATTTCCCGTAGTCAACGTAAGTTTACCCCAAAAAGAAGACGCAAATGACTTGATATTATTAAAATTACTTCCAATCATAACTACCAAAACAACCGCTGCAGCTAATGCTCCAAGTGAAAAAACTGGATTTCTTTTCTTCTTTTTTTCCGGTCTTTCCTGTTCCAAAACTGCCTGTTCTAAAATCTTATCATTTAACGCTTTTGACGGTTTCACCTTTTTCATTTCCAACTGATACTCTTCTCTAATATTCATAATTCTCCACCCTATCACTTTCTATTATTTTTTTTAGCTTTTCTCTGCCTCTTGCCAATCTACTGGCAACCGTATTTTCCTTTATACCCAAAAGTTCTGCTATTTCCTTCTGACGATAGCCTTCATAATAATACAAATGAACAATTCCCCGATATTTTTCAGGAAGTCTCCTGACACATTCCGTCACATACCCATCTTCCATTAACGAGTCTCTATTTGACTTCTCCTCAAAATAATCATCCTCCGGCTGCAGGCAAACCTTTTGATACCAGAAGGATTTCCATACATCCTTGCAGCAACTGCTGGTTGTCCGTAAAAGCCATGCTTTTAAATGTTGCTCTGTATCAATTTTTTCCTTAGATTTAAGCAATCGAAGCCAGACATTTTGGTATATATCATCTGCCATATGAGAATTTTTCACTTGAACATAAGCAAAACGGTATACCATATCCCCGTATTGTTTTATCATTTTCTCAATTTCTTCACTTGTATACATGGTTCCTCCAATCTTTCCATGGTGTTGTCAGCAAGCTGACATGTAGGTTTATTCAGAAGCATTTTTCAAAATCCGGATTTTTCAAAATAATCTCCTTCACCCCTAATACGATTCAAAAGAAAAAAATCTTGCATTTTACAAGATTTTTTTCAGATAGTTTTTTCATTTTCTATTCTTCCCAAAATAGTTCATCCAACGTCTTTCCAAGCACTTTGCAAACACTGATGCAAAGATTGATGGTAGGATTATAGTCTCCTTTTTCTATGGCACTTATGGTCTGTCTGGATACGCCCACCGCCTTCGCAAGATCCTCCTGAGACATATCAAGCCCTGCCCGTGCCGCTTTTAACCGAAGATTCTTCATATCTTCCTCACACTCCTTACTCAGCTCTGCTGTCCAAAATTTTCTTGATGCCAAGTTCAATGGTAAGAATTAAGAATATACCGCCACATAAAACATTGACAAATGCGCTACTTACAGTTCCCTGTTTGATAAGTTCTCCATCTAAATACGCTTTCACTCCAACAAAAAGATTAAACACAGTAACAATTGACATGATAATAACAAATCTGGTCATATTGTTATTAAGACCAATATAGGCATCCTTAAATATGCAATATGTCACCTGCACAATCACACCAACTAATATTGGAATAAAATAAACCGTGGATCCTAATACTGTCATATCGAATGAATTGGAAAAGGTAAACAACAATGCATTCGCTATTATAATCGCCCAAAAGCCATACATATAACCTTTGCCTCGTGCTTCTTTCTGTCTCTCATCATACTCCGTCTTAATCTTTCCGTCTCTGTTTATTGCTTTCATAAATACTACTACAAGAAGTAACCCTACTAATACTCCTACCAAAACTCCTAATGCATAATATGGGTTCATAACTATCATCCTTTCTTTTCAATCATGAATTTCGAAAACATCCTGCAGAAATGTTTTTTTTATATCTTATGACATAATAATACTACATACTTTCCATTATGTCAACTATATTTTACATCAAGTATATTATATTTGTATTATTGCTATTATATTTGTATTTACGCCATAGAAAAGAAGTTTGCTTGCAAAACTCTAGCGCGACCGCGGTATTGCGCAGCAATTAACTCCATCTCCGCGGTCTGCGCATCTTCGCGAAAAAAACGTAACCGATACTGATCAGTTACGTTTCAACTAAATTGCTGAAATAGACTTTCACTCTATCTATTTTCCTCTATCCACTCAACCGCAAAATCTACAAGTTCCCTCTGCTTCATCAAACGAAGCGTAGCATTTCCCAGTACCACTTTTTTTACTTCATGCTTTTCTTCAAAAGCTTCGCCAATCTGTTCAAAATCTTCGCCGTCTACATACAGGGTATCATATGCCTTCCACACTCTTTTCCCATTTTCCAAAACCGCACTGTGTTCTGTACAAAAATGCTTACTCTCATACTCTGCTCTTACATCGGCAAGGTGAAGGGAGGTATTTTTATCATACTCCACCCCAATCAATAGCACATATCCATCCAGCTCATAAAGCTTTCCAATAGGTGAACCCTCTCCAAAAATATTTGACAAGTCGTGGTCCTTCGTCAGATTATTTGCATGCTTACCAACTGCTGCCACGGAACGCGCAGGATGATCACTACGGACTGCTCCCTGCCACTGCCGGAACATTTCCGCAACCGCCCCCATAGTATTGGTCGGTGTCAGATTCTTATCATAAGCCGGCCAATTGTCTCGTATTGCCTGCCAGCAATCCTCCCCTACTTCCCAATGCACCCCTGTTTCAGGATCAAGATTTTTCCACGACTGGGTAGGCATCATAATGGTTCCATCACTCCCCACAGCTTCTAACAATGCCTCGATGATTGTTTGCGCACCTCCGCAGACATATCCAATACTGCTAAGGGATGTATGCACCATAACGGCTTGTCCCGGTTTTACTCCCACTTTTTCAAATGCACTTTGCACATCTGATTTAAGAATTAGTTTTTTCTCCATAAATACTCCTTTTATAATTCCAATTACCTCATTTATAATTCAATTTAGTCATTTTACTCAAAATGACTAAATTGAACTTATTATGACGCAATTGATTTTTCATCACGTGATTCATTGCCTGTAACTGCATAACATCAAGCAGCTTTTATGCAAGAGTACATCATTCTCCCAAAATAACTTTTAAGTCCACAATCTTAGACAAATTTCCCCGCACTTTCAACTGTCCATTCATAAAAAGTTTTCGTGCCGGCACTTCCCCTTTAATCATGCGATAAAGATTATCAAAACTTGCAGAAACCCTCAAATCTGCCCCTTCATAGTTGTATGGCTCCACAATAATTCCATCCGGTAAAAATTCTATGTACATAACGCCTTCCCCACGACCTTTGATATGAATCTGCATACTCAGATGATAATCTTCTGAAAAAAATCCTTTCGGCATCGTCTGACGCATTTTTTTATCATGTGCCAGATATTCCTTTTTCAGAAGTTCAAATGCCTCTTCAAAAGCCAACGGGTCCCCATTTCCGCCATCGCAAATCTCGGAATACATTTTATTGTATTGATCCGCACTCTTTTCCCAGGACAAATCCTTCGTCATACAACGCTTCACAATGAGTTTAAAGGTATCCTCATCTCCAAAGTACACCTTTAATGCAAATAAAATTGCCTGATACAACGCTCTTCCATCATAATTGGCAAAGGTAAATCCATCCCCGATACCGTCAAATTCACGATAACCACGGATAGAATCCTTAAGTCCGCCTGTTGCATGGACAATAGGCACCGTTCCGTATCTCATAGCCATCATCTGGGACAAACCGCACGGTTCAAAACGCGAAGGCATCAGATACATATCCAAAACAGAAAAAATCTGGGCTGCCACTTCTTCTGTGTAATCACTGGAAAAACCAAGCTGTCCCGGCCAGCGTTCTTTCGCCTCATTGAAGAAATCAACATATTCCTGTTCTCCCTGTCCAAATATGATAAGCTGCACACCAAGATCCATAATTCCCGGCAAAACCTGTTTAATGAGCTCAATTCCTTTTTGCTCATTCAATCTTGCCACACTTGCCAACACTGGAACCGTAGAATCCATGCGAAGACCAAACATTTTCTGAATAGCTTTTTTACACTTTGTCTTTCCCTCCATGTGGTTCACATCATAATTGGCAATGATTCTTTTATCATTTTTCGGATCGTACAAATCCATATCAATTCCATTGAGAATACCGTACATTTTATTACCTACAAGTGCCGCAACCCCTTGCAAGCCCATGCCGTATTTCGGCAAATGAAGCTCTCTTGCATAAGTTGGAGAAACGGTAGATACCGCATCTGCCATGAGCATTGCGCCCTTCATCAGGTTAATATCATGTCTGCCTTCAAACTCATAATCCAGACCACCTTCATACCAGCCTCCCGGCAATCCAAAGGTTCTCTCAAGCTCCGCAGCTCCAAACTGTCCCTGATAAGCAATGTTGTGGATGGTGTACACCGTCTTAATGCCCTGCACATAAGATTTCCAGCTTTGATCATTTTTCAGATAAAAAATCACCGGTGCAGTTTCCCAATCATTGCAATGAATGATGTCAGGCATAAACTCTAAATCCTGCAACAGTTCAATGACACATCTTGAGAAAAATGCAAAACGAAAAGCATCATCCTCGTATCCGTACAAACGATCTCTGTCATAAAGCTCCTCATTGTCAATAAACCAAATGGTAACTCCACCAAAAACACCTTTATACAAACCGCAGTATTTTGTCCGTTCTCCCACGGTAACATCCTTTGATAATACAAAAGTCAGTTTCTCCATATATTTTGCTTTCACGCACTTATATAACGGTGTTATGACAGCCACCTGATTTCCGGTTTTATGTAACACCGGTGGCAAAGAATACGCAACATCTGCCAAGCCCCCGGATTTTGAAAATGGTGCGCATTCACTTGTAACAAACAATATTTTCATAGCAAACATCCCCTTATCTTTGACGAATATTTTTCCCCTTACGCCACGTTTCTGTCTACTATTATTTTATCATAAAATCGTTATATTTTGGAAAAAAATTACAAATGCCATTTTTCAAGCCATTCCATTCTAAAGCACTTTTTTTACAACTTTTATACGCATTATACAAATTTTTTCTGTATTTTTCATATAAAACATCATTTTTTCTATTTTAATCCCCTACATCCATCCCGAAATCATTGCCACCAAATCAAATTTTGTGAAATAAAAAATAACCATCATCAAAAGAAACACCACAATAATCCCACTTCTCATGACTTTAAGGTCCTGTTTACTAAGGGACATATGTAAAATAATGCACCCGAAAAGATAGTAAAACAAAACCGTCCAAAGGGTATTTCCCACAGTCATTGGTCTTACGAAAATCCAAAGAAGACTGCAACTTATAAATCCACATAAAATAGGTGCAATGGAAGCAAACACTTTCTGTATGGCTTTAAACACAAAATTTCCTCTAGCCGCATACGAAACATAGCCAAGAGCTCCATTCTTATGACTAAATTGAAACAACTTCACTTCTGTCACTTTTGCCCCGGTTAAAAACGCCAGCAAGGCATGTGATAATTCATGATGCATAACCCCCGGTATCGTTCCATAATTAATCAAATGGGCGCCTAAGGGATTGTGATTTGCAGCAAATGTTCGGACACTTGAGAAAAAGAATCCAAGCCCGATAGCCAATAGCAAAACAATACACACACTAAAAAAGCTGTGTTCCAATAATGTTACATCAAAAGTTAAATCAAATTTCATAATTCCTTCAGTTCCTCTCTTCATAATATATGTTCTCTCAGCCTCTTATATTGGAGACGCCAAAAGACTCTAACAGAACATTTTTCGAAAAAATTTTATCACAAACCTTGTAAAAACACAAACAGGCGACTGCTGCCAGTCGCCTATATTCATGCATATCATTTTTCACAAGTTCCTCACTCCATCAGCACCTGCGCCAACTACAACTAGACAAATCTTACCGCAGTACCATACGCAATTACTTCTGCTGCACCCTGCATAATCGCAGAAGATGCATAACGAATATTTACAACGGCATCCGCTCCTAAAGTATTTGCTTCCTCAACCATTCTCTTAGTAGCCAATGCTCTTGCTTCATTCATCATATTGTTATAAGCAGTTAATTCTCCTCCCACAAGAGTTTTTAATCCCTGTGTAAAGTCTCGTGCAACATTTTTTGACTGAATGGTACTTCCCTTCACAAGTATAATCATCCCCCCCCTATCATCCCGGATTAATTATCATAACGCTCATCAATGACGCGTTTTGTCTTCTTTTCGCTTCTTGGAAGTAATCCTTCCTCAACAACTTTTACAAGTGGTGTAAATCCAATGGCACTCTTAACCTTCTCTGCCAGACGGTCTGCCAATACCTTAAAGTCAACTGTACCGTTTGTCTCCACATAAAGACGCATAGTATCTTTTCCCTCTAAGTGAGAAATACGGATCTGATACTCGCTGGATACTTCAGGGAACTGTTGTAAAATTTCCTCAATCTGTGCAGGGAATACATTTACACCATGAATCTTAAACATATCATCGGTTCTACCCATGATAGTATCCAAACGTGGGTATGAGCGACCGCAAGGACATTCTCCAGGAATGATGCGTGACAAGTCATGAGTACGGTAACGAATAAGTGGTGCTCCTTCTTTCACAAGTGTTGTGATTACGATTTCACCCATTTCTCCGTCTTCTACCGGCTTCAATGTCTTAGGATCAATAATCTCTATGTACAAATAGTCGTCAAAGTAGTGCATTCCTGTATTTTCATCACAGTTGACACCAATACCCGGTCCGTAGATTTCTGTAAGTCCGTAAATATCATACAATGAAATTCCAAGAGAATCTGCAATGGTCTGTCTCATCTTATCGCTCCAACGCTCAGAACCAATGATACCTTTCTTAAGTTTGATATTCTTTTTAATTCCACGCTTTTCAATTTCCTCAGACAATAACAATGCGTAAGAAGATGTGGCACAAATAACTGTACTTTCCATATCCTGCATCATCTGAAGCTGTTTTTCTGTATTTCCAGGTCCCATAGGAACAACCATAGCACCAAGTTTTTCAGCACCGTTCTGGAAGCCGATACCTGCAGTCCACAAACCATAACCCGGTGTAATCTGGATACGGTCTTTATTTGTGATACCTGCAATTTCATAACAACGCTTAAACATAATTGCCCAATCGTCTACATCCTTTGCTGTATAAGGAATGATAACCGGCTTTCCTGTAGTTCCTGATGAAGAATGAATTCTTACGATTTCCTCTTCCGGAGCTGTCATAAGTCCAAGTGGATAAGCATCTCTTAAATCTGCTTTCTCCGAAAATGGTAACTGCTCAAATTCTTCCGGTGTGGAAATCTTTCCAATTCCTGCTTCCTTTAATTTCTTTCCGTAGAAATTGTCTGCCTTAATCAAAGCCTCAATTCTACCATTTACAAGTTCAATCTGTTCTTTTGAAATCTTCATTTTATACTTCTCCTCTTTATTTCTTTTATCCAATTTCACACTAATATTTTGTTTATACTTACAAACGAATTATATGTAACAAATTTTTGCGGTCATTTCCACATAATCTACAATTACTTTCCTGTCATCGCCACATAATCAAGTGCCTTATAGTTCATATCCAGCAACTGTGGCTTTAAACGGCTTGCCAAAGCCTTTTTAATATCCTCTTTTGAAATAGGCAGTTCTCCCGTATCAATAGCAGCTCCAAGTAAAATTACATTTACCACCTTTGGAGAACCAACTTCCACGGATGCCTTGTTGCAATCCACTACTGTAAGATTTTTCACTTTCTTTTGAAGATAAGCAATCATCTCATCTCCCTCATAATCAGACTCGGAAAGCATGGCTGTTACCGGCTTTGTGGCGCAGGAATTAACTACCACGCTTCCGCCTTCTTTCAGGTATGGAAGCATTTTTACCGTTTCCGCAGGTTCAAAACCAATAATCAAATCTGCCGAACCCTTTGGTATCATTGGCGTATGAAGATTGTCCCCCATACGAAGATAGCTAAATACACTACCGCCCTTTTGCGCCATACCGATAGTTTCCGCACTCATAACCGGAATCTGTTTCTCCATGGCTGACTGGGCAATCAATTTGGAAGCAAGTACCGTTCCCTGACCTCCAACACCGCACAATACAATGTTTTTATTCATTCGTCTTACCTCCCTCTTATTTAAGCGCAATGGCATCTACCGGACAAACGCTGCTACAAAGCATACATCCTGTACATTGAGACACATCAACAGTTACATGACCTTCCTCATCTGTAACAAGTGCCGGACAACCTAACTCACGGATACACTTCTTACAGTTGACGCATTTTTCCTTATTGACAGTTGCCACCTTTTCTTTTTTGCAAAGTGCAATACAAGGTGACTTGAAAATAATCGCTTTCACTCCGTCTTCTGCTGCCACGCGAGCCACAGTTTCAATAGCCTTGTCAAGTTCCAGCGGATTTACTGTTTCCACGGTAGTAAGACCGATACCACGAAGCACCTGCTCAATATTAATCTTATTTGCAATGTCTTCCGGCTTCACCGGACGATTTCCATTGGCAAATTCCATCATGCGCACTCCTGTACCCGGATGTGGCTGATGTCCAGTCATGGCAGTAGTTGAGTTATCAAGCACAATAAGCGTCATGTTTGCCTGATTGTACATGGCATTTACCACTCCCGTAATAGCTGCCGCAAAAAATGTAGAATCTCCAACAAATGCAAAGCAATTTGTATCAGGCTCTAAATGTCCGATACCCTGGGTAATATTCACTCCGGCACCCATACAAAGGCAAGTATCCACCATATCCAGTGGCATAGCATTTCCAAGGGTGTAACATCCAATATCACCACAGAACAAGCTCTTCTTTCCTTTCATTGCCTGCTTTACGGCATAGAAAGAAGCTCTGTGTGGGCATCCTGCACATAACACTGGCGGACGCACCGGAAGTTTCGGCATATCGCTTGTATCTACACTTGCCTTTGGAAGTTCGATTTCCAAAAACTTCGCAATACTTTCTTTCACGCTGTCACAGGTATTTTCACCTGCCGCAACAACATCTCCCGTAAATTTTCCACGGATTTTCACCGGCAAATGATATTTTCCGCACACATAGGTAAGTGCCTTTTCAATGACCGGATCCAATTCTTCCACGCAAAGCACTTCGTCTTTTCCTTCCAAAAACTTAAGCGCTAACTGCTCTGGGAAAGGAAATGGTGTTGCCACTTTTAAAACATCCGGCTTTTGAGGCAATGTTTCCAAAGACTCTGACACATAAGAGAAACTGATTCCGTGGGAAGCAATTCCCTTCTTACATTCTGAGCCTGCCCCTGACGGAATAATCTGATTTTTCCCGTACTCAGAAAAAATACCTTTTAACTCTGTATTTCTCTCCTCCATGCGAAGATGAGCAAGATACGTAGTGCGTGGGAAAATAACCCACTTAGAAGTATCTTTCACAAACCCTTCCGGCTGATTAACTTTATAGTCCGCCTCGTCTTTTACATCAATGGATGCATAGGCGTGACACACTCTTGTGGTTGGTCTGAAAAATACCGGCGTGTTGTATTTTTCTGAATATTCAAAAGCATCCTGTATCATTTCATAAGCTTCCTGCACAGATGAAGGATCAAAACAAGGCAACTTTGCAAATTCTGCAAACGTTCTTGTATCCTGCTCTGTCTGTGAAGAAATTGGCCCCGGATCATCTGCAACCATCACTACCATGCCACCTTTTACACCAAGATATGCAAGGCTCATCAGTGGATCGGATGCCACATTTAATCCTACCTGCTTCATAGTAACCATAGTTCTGGCACCTGTGTAAGCCGCTCCTGCCGCAAGCTCCATGGCTGCTTTTTCATTTACTGACCATTCTACATAAATGTCACCTTTGTTGTTTTTCGCAACAGTTTCAAGGACTTCTGTAGAAGGTGTACCGGGGTATCCTGAAACTACATTGACACCCGCCGCTAATGCTCCCATGGCAATGGCTTCGTTACCCATCAAAAATTTTGTTTTCATATCCATACCTCTTACTATTCATTTTCCATCACTGTTTCGCAAACTTTTTACGATTTCAGTATTTCTAAAATATGTGGATATTTCCCACTATTTCTCAACTTCTAATTATAACACCATGAAGATAGCAATACAAATAAAATTAACAAAGAGTTTTGCTTGCAAAACTCTAGCGCGACCGCGGTATTGCGCAGCAATTAACTCCATCTCCGCGGTCTGCGCATCCTCGCGAAAAAAGCCCCAGAAAATCTGAGGCTTTTGTGTGCTTGCAAAAAATATGTCTACAGAAAACACTTTCATTATAAATTATAATCTTCATATC
>CADBNB010000052.1 GCA_902795895.1 uncultured Lachnospiraceae bacterium
ATTGTCCCGCATATAGGTAGAACATCTTACACCTTGGGGAAGGATGACACATCCATTGGATATATTGAAGTATCACCTAAAATATTGCCGTGCCAACCAGAAATAAAAGTAGAAATTTCGCTGGATGAAGCACTCCGCAATTATTTGAATATAGTGGATGAATTCATTTTGCAGAACGGTGAAGCAAAAAAAGTCAACATATCTCTAAAAAAGGAGTCTATAAAGCATCTGCCAACACGATTGATTAATGGTAAAATTATTTTTCGTGTTGATTCTACCGATGGTAATGTGGAGCTAGTAGAAGTGGCTATTGGCAAAGCCAACCTATTGGATGATTCAAAGTGTGAAAATTGCGTCACTCTGAAAGAAGAGTCCCACTTGTCAATTTCGAACAGCAACGATGATGACGAGTTATTCGATGAAGAGAATCCTCTCACTGTTTACGTTAATCAAGTACCTAAGCAGAAAGATGTAAAGTTAAACACAACACTTATAGAAGCAACTGCAAGAATTAAAGTTGTTCCTGACCGCAGAGGCGGCAAAACGTTAGTCTCCTCAGAAGATTTTGAAAAAGAACTTCAGTTGAAGGAAAATCATCCCGAAATAGTAAGTGTTTCCATTTCACCTAATGAAAAAGCGGGAACGATCTGCCAATCGCTAATTTTATCCGCAGATTACTCCCTACCATGTGAGAAAAAAGTATATGTGAAGACAATAGAGCAAGAACCACCCACAGGACATTTGGATTTTGATTTTTCTTCAGTTGATGAGGATAATAATCCTAATCCTTATTATAAAGGAAACGGAAAGGAAAAAATCGGGACATTAAAAGTCTTAAACGAAAGCCTTAACAACGAACAATATAGACAGGTGATACTTCCTCCAACTTGCACCTGTCCATTTGTGACAATTGATCCGCTTGAAAAACCAGTGAAAGCTGTAAAAGCAAATGAAACAGCATCTTATAATGTATTTATAGACGTTCCCGAATCAGAGGCTGTAGAAACAGATGAAGACAATAACTTGCAACTGGATTTTTCTTGCGACAGTTTAAAAAAGATTACAGAAAGTTTACCTATACAAAGTAAGGAGCCCGAACCCATCCAGATAAAGTTCGCCCCAGAAAGCAATATTGTTTTTAGTCCTGACGAGAAGATACTCGCTGGTTATCTGTATGTCCAGTATACGAGAAAAGACTCAAGATGCTATATTAACAGAAATGAAAGGCTCCTCACGCTGGAGGATAGCGGCATCATACTCATAGCTAACAAAAAGAATGGGAGCAAACTTGCTATAGAGGATGGCGACTACCCTGTGTACTATGACTGTGCAGTAAAGTATGCAGGAAAGAAAAACATAGACGAAAAAGAGCATGTAAAATTGGTTCTGTCCTATTCTGATTCCATCGAAAATGAACGGGAGATACCTATAGAATTTGACATACAACCTATAAATGCAATTCCACAACCAAATGTTCTTATAAGGAATAGGAATAATTCGATGATTTGGGAGGATGGTATCATAAAGGCCAAATGGGTTTACCAATTTGATAGTCGTGCACGTAATGTTGCTCAAAGTGTAATAATCGGAACTATATCTTTTGTGAACAAGCAGACCGTTCCGTACAAAGATTCAAAACTCTTGTTTAAGAATATTGTATTAGAAGGAGAACACTTGCGTGTGCATCACGACTCAGAGTTCTCGATTCCTAATGGAAGCGAATCAAAAGATTTTTCAATACAAATTCTTTATGGGGGAATTCCTGTGGCAGATAATATCTCAACCGAATTACGGATTAAGTATGATATATGTCTAAATAATGACATAATCCCCATGGAAGATACGATTCCAATTACTATAATAGAAAAAGTAACAGATGATTGGTATAGCCTTGATTTAGGAACGACGGGAATTGTTGTTGCGAAGTGGAATGCTGATAATTCCGATGAGACTATTCCTATAGAATTACGTGATGAAGATGACCCAATTGAAAAAGAAACCACGATTGTCTCTTCGAAAACTATATTGAAAGATTATTCGGAAGATGGATTTGCAGAATGTGTTGTTCGACCAAATATACTTGAGCTAAAACAAAAAGCAACTTTTGTTTTGGTTCCATCTAAATTTTTGGTCGGGCAGGTTCGCATTCCATTCTCTCGGTCATATAAACAAAGATACAAAAACGGTATCAGGATTAATCAAAAGAATATTTCATGGGACGAAATTGAACCTAAGCTCGTTTTGCAACATACGTACGAAAAGATTTTCGATATGGTCGATAATGATTGCAAGGAGAGAATTCGTAAATTAATTGTCACCTATCCAAATACATACACACCAAGTGCATTGTCTTGGTTGCGGAATTCTATTATTCCATCTGAAGAAGGGGCACCCACAAGTAGATTATTTCCGATCCTCACACACAATAATTTGCATTTCATTCCCGAGTCAGATGCTGTTGTTGCTTTTTACGTCAATCAGGAGATAAATAAAATAACCTCCATGAAAGATAATGAAGATATCATCATATATGATATGGGAGCAGGAACATTGGACTTGAGTTATGTACATATAGAAAACAAAAAAAAAGGGGGGGAAACCAAACGCAATGCAACTATACTAAAACGTATTGGTATTCCTATTGCCGGAGAATTCTTTTCTTATTTATTGTACAAGCAATTAGAGGATAAGTTTGCAAAATCTTCGATGACAACAATAAAAGAATGGGTGGATTTATTAAAAAACAAATTTGATACAAGCAAAACATATAAAGATTTAAACTTTACTACATCTGTTTTCTCTGATTCTAATACCAATAACGAGAATATGGAAATTGGTGTTGAGTTAGAAAATTGGATTTCTATATGTTCTAGTGAAATATTTGTTCAGCTGTTAGGTACAGAATGGCAGTCCAAAGTGGATAAAATTGTTTTTTCTGGCAGGGGGAGTCAATTTGTTCCATTGAGAAAGAAAATCGAAGAGCAAATTGGAGAAGAAAAGATAGATGACAAATCTATTCCTACAAATTGTTTGAAACAGTGTGTTGCTAAAGGTGCGTTGCTGTATCAACGTATATTCGAAAATGCAAATATGCCATTCGAGTTGGTTCATAAAAACACATATCTCAATTTGGGTATATTCCATCGCGTTCTATCACCATCATTGCAAAGAGAGTGGCAATATGATGAAATTGTAGGAGAAAAAGACTACATTTGGGATAAAAGACCTATAAATGGAGCTTATCATGCCATGGTTAATGCTAAAAAAGTTCCACTAAATCTAAGCGAAGATGCAGATGTTATTTTTTACCTTACTATTTTATCAGAAGATGAAATGCGTCAATTAGTAAAGAATCAGAATGATTGTAAATGGTGTTTTGTAAATGAACTCTTCAGATTTAATCCAGGTTTCTTAGATGCAGAGGATTCTGTAGACAGAGAAAAGATAGTTATGACTATTTCTATAGATGAAAACAACCAACTCTCAATTGTATTAGGTGATAATGGTGAGATAGATTTATTAAAGCATACAGCATCTCCAAATATTGAAGACAATCGTTTTTTTTCGTTATGTAACGATTATTTAAATAAAAAGTAATATGGAACAGAATAATAAAATTGTTATAAACATTGAATGTTCTTCAAAGTCCAATTTTTCAAACTTGCTGATTGAGACTTTGCAGATGTGTAATAAAGAGCGTGATTCTGAGGCCAGCCGTGCTCGTGAGCTTAATGGCAAACTAATTGAAGGTAAAAGTCTGCTGGCTGCAGAAGTAAAAGCCCATGGTGAAACTAAGGCTAAGCTGTCTGCGGAAGAAAAGGCTCATGGTGACACTAAGGAAAAGCTGGCTGCGGAAGAAAAGGCTCACGGTGACACTAAGGCTAAGCTATCTGCGGAAGAAAAGGCTCATGGTGACACTAAGGAAAAGCTGGCTGCGGAAGAAAAGGCTCATGGTGACACTAAGGAAAAGCTGGCTGCGGAAGAAAAGGCTCACGGTGACACTAAGGAAAAGCTGGCTGCGGAAGAAAAGACCCACGGTGACACTAAGGAAAAGCTGGCTGCGGA
>CADBNB010000053.1 GCA_902795895.1 uncultured Lachnospiraceae bacterium
ACAGAGCAAATTCTAAACAGCTGTCGGATGCAGATAACGAAGGTGCACCGATTAGAATTCATGCGGTACCTAATGAATATAGTGGTTTTTTTGATTTTTCACAAGATGCATATGTGGATCATAACGTTGTGAAAAAAGTTAAGTATGCTCAGGATTTGGATATTGAGCCATTTGAACAAAGAATTAGCTATATAAAAGAGGAAAAACCTAGAAGAAAGGCTCCATTAATAGCATTTATTGTAATACTTTGCTTACTTATTTCGGGAGCGTTTGCTTGGCGAAGTCAGGTAGTACGTGATAAGGTCACAGATATTTATGAGCAGATAAGCAGTAGGATTTCTAATACTACAATTGTTGATCGAGAAGCGGAAGCAATGTCTCCGGAAAGTGTTTCGGAACAGTAAGTGGCTGACTATAGATATTGTCACACACTGTGAACAATGTTGAAAACGAAGTCATTATAGGGGGGGCTAGTGTGAGAAAATATCTGAGAGCTATGATATATGGGGGAAGAAAGACAAAACTATTTCTTTGGGTTTTGGCGCTATCATCAAGTGTATCTGTAGGCTGTATTATTGCCTGTATATTAGGTGCTGGTATGCCCTTTGCTTATGCAGGATTTTTAGGAACCATTTTTTCTCTTGCTTATTCTCAATTAGGTGATTTTAAAGATGTTACCAGGGATTTGTCGAAAGATGATAAAAAAAACAGAGAAAGAAAACGTTTAGATACGGATGATAGTGTTGACACAAAGTCGCATGAAAAAAAATCAAAAGAAGGAGAAGAAGAGGCTGTTGAGAACAAATACAAACAGTATACAAAAGAAAAAATAAAACAATGTCTTGTAGAATATAAAGTGAAGCAGGAAAATTTCCGCATTTTGGTTGATTCGTCAGAAAAACACAAAATAAAATGTTGCCCTGCTTATATTTGGACGGACAAGTATTTTTTCTATCTTCTTTTGTTTGAAAAAAAGCCAAGAGTAATAAGTATTCCACGAAAAACTCTGGAGATTATGACTTATGAAAAAGAGCATGTTATTAGAGATATTGATGAATATAGTGATTTGAGAGGTTCGGTAATGGGAAGTTTGTTTCAGTCTCTCATGCCTCAATATTATAAAACTACAGTAAATGGCTTTACCACATATATGAAAAATTTATTTGTGTTGGGTGATGATTTGGTGATAACTGCACCTTCTGCTGGAAATGCAATAAAGGCATTGCATTGTCAAATGGTATTAGATCAGAGTTTGTTAGATCCAAGTCGTTTTAATTCTTATTTTCAGGAAGTTTATAAAGTGAATTTATTGTTTAAAGAAAAGGCAATTAGTGTGGAAGAGTATGATATTCATTTAAAAGCAATTTTGTCGAGTTTAGTGGAACATAGAGAAAATTTGGAAGTTTTCAAAGAGACAATTACCCAGTTGTGTCAGTATGGCATGATTTCGCGCGAATATGCAGAATATTATATTGAGCAAAGATATAAACTCGAGGAAAATTTGACGTAGGGAGTAGATGTGAAGTGAGTACGTTGCCATTATTAGGTTCGTTTTACAAAATGGATACAGGATGTATATGTCAGATAATTGCAGTTGCAAAAAAATTTGAAAGTGAAGAAACGGAAGTTGTGTTTCAGGAAATGTCTGGTGCGTACGAGAAGTATGTGATTTCATTGGAACAGTTTAATGGAATGAATGCACAAGGTAGACCGTTGTTTGAGCAAATTTATGTATCCGGACAGATGAGCAGTGACAAGAGTGAAAATGAAGTTAGAAGAGAGAGTAATCTGAATTCTTTTTCAGAAAAAGACGATACGCGGTATCTGCAAAATGATAAAAAGAATGAAGATGAGTATCGGGAAAACGTGGATGAGCGTGTAGAAAGATTATTGATGGAATTTTTAGATGCAACATCCTGCCGTGAAAAACTGGATTATTTGGAACGTATGAAACCGGAAATGACGGAACGAGTTGTAAATAACATTGCGGCATCTATGGATTTGCCGGTTGATGATAGCAACATTGAAGGTCAATATCAGATGATTTATGAAAATTTGAAACAGAAAAGCAAATTTGAGTGTGACCGTTTTAGATAAACGGGATTAAATAAAAAGAGACTGTCGATTTAAGAAAAACGTTACCTGATATAGTTTAATTAACATATACTATATCAGGTGGTGTCGGTTCTTGATGCGACAGTCTCTTTGTTCTTATAGGATTGTTTTATTAGAGCTTTTGGGATAATTCTTCCCAACGTTCCATTTGCTCCATTAGTTCAGTTTCAATACTTTCTTTTTCTTTGCTTATTTTTTGTAGTTCTTCCAAATTAGAAAAAATCTCTTCCTGAGTTAAAAGTTCATCAATTTCGGCACTTCGTTCCTCTAATTTTTCAATGGATTTTTCAATTTTCTTAATCTCATTTTCGATTTTTCGAATGGAAGCTTGCTGGTCTTTTTGCTGCTGCCATGACAGTTTGTTTTCCGATGGAGCATTTGTGTTTGTTTCCGTCTGAACAAAAGTAGTTGATGCTGCATGGAGCGTATCTTTTTTATCCAGATAATAATCGTAGTTTCCAATAAATTGGAAGATTTCATGCCCTGTTAACTCGATAATTCTTGTAGCTGTCTGATTGATAAAATATCGGTCGTGGGATACATAAAGAACTGTTCCGGTATAGTTATTTAGTGCTTTCTCCAAAAGTTCTTTGGAAAGCATATCTAAGTGGTTTGTCGGCTCATCAAGTATAAGAAAATTTGCTTCTGAAAGCATTAGTTTTGCAAGGGAAACACGACCACGCTCACCACCGCTAAGTTCTTTGATCAGCTTAAACACATCATCATTGGTAAATAAGAAAGCAGCTAAAGTTGTTCTTATTTTGGTCTGATCAAGATTAGGATAAGTATCGTGTATTTCTTCAAAAATAGTTTTTGAAGGGTTTAATTGTTGATGTTCCTGATCGTAATATCCGATTTTAACATTGCTTCCTAAATCAATTTTTCCGGTATCAGGAATAACTTTTCCAGTAAGTATCTTTAAAATGGTTGTTTTTCCGGTACCGTTTTGACCAATAATGGAAACACGGTCGCCACGTTTGATTTCGAAATTAATATCTGAAAATAATTTTTTAGTGTCAAAAGCCTTTGATAGATTTTTTACAGACAATACATCATTTCCGCTGATAGAACTAGGTTCAAATTTTAAATGCATGGTCTGCTGTTCCATAACAGGTTTGTCTATGCGTTCTATTTTGTCCAACATTTTTTCGCGGCTTTCTGCCCGTTTAATGGATTTTTCCCTGTTGAAGGATTTTAATTTCGCAATTACTTCTTCCTGATGCTTAATTTCGCGCTGTTGATTGTAGTACTGTTTTAACTGTGCTTCACGAATTGCACTTTTTTTCACGGCATAGTCGGAGTAATTTCCTTGAAATACAGTTGCCGAACCACCTTCAATCTCAACAATTTTCGTAACAACACGGTCTAGAAAATAACGGTCATGGGCAACGATGACAACAGTACCCGGATAGTTTAGCAAATAAGTTTCCAACCAGGCGATAGATTCTAAATCTAAGTGGTTTGTTGGCTCGTCGAGTAATATAATATCTGGTTTGGAAAGCAGAAGTTTTCCGAGGGAAACTCGCGTTTTTTGCCCACCGGATAAGTTGTTTGTATGAAGTGTGAACTCCTCTTCCGTAAATCCTAAGCCTTTTAATACGCCGACGATTTCGCTTCGATAAGCGTAGCCATTTTTTGCTTCGAATTCATGAGTTAATTTAGAGTAGGTTTCCAATACTTTTTCTAATTTTTCACCGGATAAGTGAGTCATATCTTTTTCCATCTGGCGAATCTGATGATCTAAATCAATGATATCCTGTTTGATAGCTAACAGTTCATCATAGATAGTGTTGGTAGAATCAAGTTCCTGATGCTGGGCAAGATAGCCTACAGAGACGCCTTTTGAAAAGACAACCTCTCCGTTATCCGGAGTTAATTCATTCATTATTATTTTAAACAAGGTTGATTTTCCGGCACCATTTGCACCGACAATAGCAACCTTTTCACGTTCGTTGATATGAAAAGAAACATTGGAAAGAATAACATCCGTTCCAAATGCTTTTGAAATATTTGCACATGATAAAATCATTGTAAATCAGCCTTTCTTTTACCTTCGCATAAAAATTGCGTATAAATACGATTATAAGTGGATTTATTTTAAATGTCAACGTGCAGTAATAGTTCAACTTAGCAGAAATTTAAAACACACGGAGTACGTGGCTAAAACGACCTGTTACATATGTTGTGATTAGGTTTTTGGCTGCTTATTGACAAAGATTTAACAAGGTCTTATAATTAGCGTGAATAAAAGGTCGTAGTTTGCAATTTTAACATAGAGAGTCTTGTCTAAGACAGATGTTGGAAGGGGGCGC
>CADBNB010000054.1 GCA_902795895.1 uncultured Lachnospiraceae bacterium
AATGCCGTTTTGCTCCAGCATGCAAACCACCTGTCTAATCACATCCTCTGTGTTTTCCATGGCGAAATGTAAATCTCCATCGGCACAAATATCACCAAATTCCATTGGTGCGTACATAATTCGGTCAAATTCGCTTGTACCACTTCCGTCGCTCAAATCAGACAACAATGCTGTTAATCTTTCAAACTGTTCCTCCGTTAATTCTGCTCCCAGTTCATCATTTGCCACATCAACATTTTCGCATTCCAATATACATTCCGGTACAACCACCGAATATAACTCATAACCGTCTTCCCAGTCCATATTTGTCCATTGCCACATGCGTTTTGCCACAAAACTCCAATCCTTTTTTGGATACTTTGTCACTAAATATTTTTCAATGCACATAAACAAATAGCACAATCTTCCTGTCATAGAAATCTGTTCCAACTGTTTTTCCATGTTTTTTATCTCCTATCTCTTCCCATACGAAATTCTTCAATCATAGTAGCCGTCAAACTCATAAGATTGTCATCCGGTTCAATGTCTTCTCTTTTCACAAATCCGGCACTTTCCAGTTCTTCCTCATCTAATCGGATATTGATATCTCCTTCTACGTCTGCAAAATATCCAAGTAACAGATTGGAATCAAGCCCCCATGGCTGTGAACCAAAGTATGTTACATTGGTTGCTTTTAATCCAACTTCTTCCATCACTTCACGCACCACAGTTTCTTCCGGAGTTTCGCCTATTTCGCAAAATCCTGCCAACAACGCTCTTCCTTTGTAGGCTCTGCCGGCGTATCTGGAAATCATAATAGAATCTCCGTATCTTAGTCCAATAATGACTGCCGGTGCAATCTTTGGAAATATCATATGTCCACATTTACTACATCGAACCATTCTCAATTTATCATCATGCACGGTCTTGCCACCACATTTGCCGCAGAAATGACTTTCACTATACCACACATATAAATGAAATCCTGTCATTGCTGCAAATGCATTTGCAACGTCACCATATTTTCTCACTGCACCGATTGGATGCATCTCAAATCCATCTTCTAAAAGACTGTCATCTTCAGCTTTCAAAAGGAAAAACCTCTCTTCATCAATAGAAAACAGGTATTGTAACTCTTTCTTTTCTGTCATGGAAACCTTAAGAAATTCTATATTTCCATCAACCAGTTTCAAACAAATTGTTCCGTTTCCCCGGTTTTCACCCTGAAACCACAATACCCAATCATTTGGATTTGGTTCTACATTTTTATATTGATTATCCAAAACTCTTGGAAAAATGTCCTGTATCATATGCTCCCTACTTTCTTTAATATGCTCTCTCTGTTGTCTCAGTCAAAGCAAGCCCACATATCAATCTGCTAATACCACCATGAACAAAAGTGGTTTACTGCAATTTTTATAAAGCCTTCTCAAAACACCAGAATGGCTGTTCAAACAACCGACACTCTCCGATCTTTTGAAACTGCAATTGTTCATACGAACGAAGTGCCTTAACATTTAACTGGTTTACAATGTAGTGAACTGCCATATACTTTCTATCTCTTAACACATCCATGGCATGTAAAATGAGCTTTCTGGCAATCCCCTGATTTTGATACTCCACAGCCACTGCAAGTCTCGAAAGCTCCGCCACTGGCTGTAGTTCTTTGCTCCAACACTCTAACTTTTCTACTTCTTCGTCTGAATCAATGGAAATGGCACCAATTATTCGCTTATCTTCCTTCATAACAATAAGACTGTTTCTCGATAAATCAAACGTAATCTGTTCATCTCCCGGATAATGTTCATCCCACGGACAATACTCTCTTCCAATCTGTGATTTATATAATGCAAGTATTTCGCCACGATCCTCTTTTGTAGCAAATACAATGTTTCGTCCTTCTTTCATCATTTCTCCTTTTATACAAGTGTGCTTTCTTCGTTAAACACTTTTCTCGTCACAAAATAGTAAGCCGTGTACATCATTGCTGCTGTCAGCACCCATGACACGGGATAAACACTCATTAACAATCCAAAACTATGCTTAATTGGAAAGATACAAAACAGCCAGAAAATTCGGAAACACACGGAACCAATCACGGTAATAATCGCAGGAAGCAAAGACCTTCCGGTTCCTCTTAGCACACCACCTGCGATTTCGTAGGTTCCCGTCAAAAATTCCAATGTCATAATATGCTGCATACGAGTCAATGCATACATTATAATGAGCTCATTTCCCGTAAACAACCCGGTCAACGGATAACCAAATATCATAAACACGGAACTCAATACAATAGTTAGAACCATACCTTCCACAGAACAAACAAGTATAATCTTTTTACATCGGTCAAGCTTTCTTGCTCCATAGTTTTGTCCGGTAAATGTAATGGCAGCCTGACTAAAGGAATTAATGAGGTAAAAGCAATAATACTCATACGTCAGACCAACCATGGAACCGGCAGTCGCCTCTTCTCCAAAACTATTGATTCCCTTTTGAATACATACATTTGAAATAGAAAATACTGCACTTTGAAGTGCAGCAGGAAAACCTACTTTTATAATCTTTGAAAGATATTCTTTGTGAATACGAACTTTCTTCCAGGATAACCGCACCATATCACTTTCACGACACAGTAAAATCAAAATACAAATGGCGCTTAGTGCATTTGACATACTGGTAGCAATCGCCACACCTGCTACTCCCATATGAAACAGAAGAACAAGAACAAGATTGAGTGCTGTATTAAACACTCCGGAAATCATTAAAATAATCAACGGTCGAAAAGTATCCCCTTTGCTTCGAAGAATGGCTGCTCCAAAGCAATACACTACAAAGAAAGGAATTCCAAGAAAATAAATACGATAATACAGCTTTGCCAGATCAAAAATCGATTCCTGGGTTGATATTACACGCAATAAAGGATCAGCAACAGCTTCTCCAATTCCCATAAGCACAATTCCAAAAATCAAAGCAAAGGCTATAACTGTATGAACAGCATCCTGTATTTCTCTTTTTCGGTCCTGTCCAATGAGTTTTGCGATGATTACATTTGGTCCAACAGATAATCCGGTGACAATATTGATGAAAAGGGCTGTCACCGTAGCGTTTGCAGAAACCGCCGTCATATCATTGTCACTGGCAAATTTTCCAACAACTCCAATATCTACCGCATTAAATAACTGTTGCAAAATATTACTGAATGCTATAGGCAAGGAAAACAAAAGCACTGCTTTCCATAACGACGAATTGAGCATATCCATTTGTTCTCTATCTTTGTTTTTCAAACGTATCATCTGATTTAACTCCTAAAACAACTTACTTTTTATCATTTATTTCAATGTCAATAATATCTGATTCCAATGGTGTTCCTCTGCGAAATCCACTCTGTCGGAAATTCGCTTCATCTATGTTTTTCATACGGAACAGATGGAATATTTCCACTAAACCATTCACAATCATTATCACACCTAATACAGATATCAAAGGTGCCACTGCACCAAATGGTATAAAAAGTGTCACAATACCTGCAACCAATATCATTATGGCAAATATCACGTTAAGAATACTTTTTGGAACTTTATTGTGATATAGTTGCACTGCATGATCCAAACTATTAATTCCACTGATAATAACGATAATGCTAATAATCTTTGAAAGCATATTTACTAACCCCGGTGCATTGACACAAATAACAAAACCAATCAACATCACAATCACTGCGGACATCAACGTTCCTCTTCCTGCAGCAGGTGATTTTAAATACTTTATCAGTCTTAACAATCCGCTTCCAATAATGACAGCTCCAATCATAACAATCAATGTACTGCTGGTTTTTACCGGATTAATAACTAAAAATACACCAATTACTAACGAAATCAATGCATATAACAAGGTATAAAGTTTTATTCTACGTATAACTTTCATAAATAACGCTCCATTTCTGAAAAGACCAACTGGTCATCGTACGTATGCACTTCTAACCATTTGGTCTTTTTACATTTTCTTATCTAATTTTACAAAAGATCATAATCAACCTTCTTTGACCGTAATCTTTACACTCACTTTCTTCTTTCCTGAAATTGCCGTCACAACACAACTTCCTTTCTTTTTTCCGATAACATTGATTTTTTTCTTTCCCACAGGCTGTATTTCTGCAATGGATGAATTCGAAACCTGCCACTCCACTTTTTTATTTGCTCTAACCATACGATTTCTTCCAACGTTAATCACAAGCAAACGATTTGATAAACGCAATCTCTGCTCTGCACTCGCATTTGCCTTTAATGGTACGATTGATACAGCCACAACGACTGCCATAAGCGCTGCAAAAACTTTTTTCATTCTATTTTCCTCCAATTATTCTAAATATATCTAAACTCTTTATCATTATCTACATACTTCATGCTATTATTATAATTCTACTCCTTATTATGCTTCTTGACAAGAGGGAAATATATGTATTTCGTTAAAAAAAGAGCCGGCAATTCATGCCAGCTCTTTCGACTCAACTTAATTCATACCACTAACTTTACCTGTTGTCTGATCTACCAGATAGGTACCTTTTTGTAAGGTGTAATTCTTTCCACCGTTACTATCCCAACTACCACTACCATTGTTGAAACATACAACAGCGCTTTCTGTGGTTCCAAGATCAATTTCTATTTTCCAATAACCGTCGCTTATCTTTGTCATCTTAACACCAGGTGATGTTGTCCATTTACCGTTTACCTTGTAATGAACATATGCATTCTTCCATGATGTCACCTGATATCTTTGATAATATACCACAAGCTTATTTGTTTCCGGTTCTTCAGTTGTTGTAATTACCGGTGTTGCAGTTGGTGCTACGGTTGGTACTGTTGTTACCACTGGGCCATTTGTAGGCTGTGGTGTTGCAGTCTGTACCGGTGTTTCTGTCACTACCGGACCATCGGTTGGACCAACGTATGTTTTCCAAGTTCCGTCAGTTTTATTTGCACCTGTATATGGAACAAACATGTTAGAACCATCCGTTGGAATTAACTGATCGGCTGTCTGTTTATCCCACGCTGTAGTACCATCTAAATTTTTAAATAGTACATAGTCATAATCGCTTGAAACCTCATATTTATAAACATTGTCAGTAACCTTCACGCCTGTTACAGTTTCAAACACAGGACTTCCGTATTTATAAGTAAATGTATATGCATATACCTCTGTCCATTTTGTAAGTGAATTATCATAGTATAATGTCCATTTTTCCGGTGCTTGTGTTGGCTCAGTAGTTGGTCCCACAGTAAGTTTTGTAACCTTTCCATCATTTACTCCGTAATTTCCGGCATATACTGTGTAATTCTTTCCTCCATTGCTATCCCAGCTACCGCTACCATTATTAAAGCAAACGATTGCACTGTCTTTCGTACCTAAATCAATGGTGTATTTCCATGTATAGCCGCTAACGTCACCTGTTTTTTCCATCTTTGCACCAGGCGCAACAGTCCATGCACCATCGCTTACTTTGTAATGAATATAAGCTAAATTTGTCATAGATGCTTTATAATAGTAAACAGTTACTGTGTTAGGCGCTACGGTTGGAACTGCTGTTGGTTCCTTTGTAGGTACTACTGTCGGTGTAGCAGTTGGTGCTTTTGTAGGTGCTGCTGTTACCACTGGTGTAAGTTTATAAATATTTCCTCCACTGACACCATATGTACCTACCGGAATAGTATAATTTGCACCACTTTTGCTATCCCACTGGCCTAAGCCGTTATTAAAACATACATAAATATTTTCGCTGTCACTGGTATCTAATACAAATTTCCACTGATACCCTGCCTGTTCTGTTGTTGCTTCCATCCTAACGCCTGGAACAACAGTCCATTGTCCATTTACTTTATAGTGGCAATATGCCTGAGTCCATGTTGTATTGTAATAAATGGTTGTATAATATTTTGAAGGATCTTCTGTTGGAGCTGTTGTAGGAACTGGTGTTGCTGTGACTGTTGGTGTTTTGGTGATAACTGGTGCGCTCCCGTCTGAATACCCTTTAATTGTTACACAGTTAATTACAAACTCTCCACCGGTTGGTGCTGCCGAAAGATCTGTTTCTCCTACTGTTGTTGTATCAGCCAATTTAACAACAAGAGAAATCTCCTTGCCATTGAATGTGCTTGGAATAGCAAATGTTCCTGTTGTTAATGTTTTATTTACAGTAAGAGATATTTTACCAATTTCCTCGGTATTTGTACCATCCGTCACATAAATCACATAGTTTGCCGGTCCTTTCTTAGTAGCAGCAAGAGAAATCGTCGCTGTCATTCGCTCATAACCTTTTGCTGAAGTTTTTATTGTAACTGCAGCATTTGCTGACCATTTATTTGTCTTACTTGCACCAAATGCAGGCTGAATACCACAAGAAATACCCGCTGTATTTACATACTCATCCTTTGACCATGAAGCATGTTTCAATTCGCTACCTGTAATAGTTCCTGTCAAAGTTCCTTCACCGGTAGTTGCTTTGTATGTGTAAGTATCTACACCGTCTGTATATTCATCCAAATCTGCTCCGGCTGTTTTTCCTTGATTATCATACAAGAACTCTACAATTGTAGTTTCCTCTACAGGAGCAGGTGTTGCAGTCACTGTTGGTGTTGGAGTTGCCTCTGAAAATGCTACCCACGTACCACTTGTCTTATTGTCACCGCTATAAGGAGTAAAGCAGTTCTGGCTGTTCTTTGAAAGTGTAGCATCTGCCGTCTTTTTATCCCAAATATAGATGCCCTCTGTATTTTTAAACAACACACCTGTTCTTGCATCTGAAACAGTAAATTTATAAATGTTATCTGTTCCTGCAACTTTTGTTCCTTTCACAGTCATTGCCTGAAGTGTATCACTAAAGACATAGGCGTAAACTTCACTCCATTTTGTCAGACTGTTATTATAATAAATGGTCATCGGACTACCATTATCTACCTCAAATGTATTTCCAAGTGCCTTGAAACTATTGTTCATAACTGCCGCACGATTTGATACAAATTCTTTCAACTTACGTACATTTGTTGCATAGTCAGAACCTGTATATGCACTGCCCCAGTATGTGGAACCTAAAATTCCTTCAAACCGGCTAAAATTCATGTTTGCTGACTTCTCAATAGTCGATGCATATTTATCAATACTCATTAACTTGCTTGAGAATGCTGTTTTTGCTCCGTATGCCACCTTAATCAAAGGATAGAATGTTGTCTGCCACATACGATCTACTTCTGTCATAAATTCTGAATGCCGGCAAAGTCTTCCAAGGAAGTTAAGGTCTCGGCTACTCGAAACCACGCTGTGGTTGTAATAGATATGCTTTTCTTTTACATACCAATAATTTACGTTTGTAAGACCTCTTAATCCATAATTACCCATAGACCAGTCAAAATCCCAAACAGGACCACAGTGCAATTTTCCATCGTCCCCCTTGTACAAAAAGAAACTGGTTGCTACTGCATCCACATCCATGGTTAATTCTTCTATAATATACATCATAGCTGCTGATGTAATATCAATGTATTGGGTATAATGTTTTCCCTTTGAGTTATATCCAGAGGTTGAATATACTGCATCTTCCATTTCCTGATAGAAATTTCGGATATATTCTACTTGCTGTTTTGAAGCATACTCCGGCGATTCTACATTAATCTGCTGTCCTTTATTTGTAACAAAACCGCTGGCACTTTCCGTAAATCTTTCATCCAAATCAAACTCAAGCAAATATCCTGCTGTGATGTCTGATGGATTTTTTGGAATATTATAATATTTGTATGTTCCAGGGGATGTACTGTACACATCTCCTCCTCGACTGTAAACAGAAAGATCCTCTACTCCGTTGACCTTTTCTGTCTCACCTTCCAAATCTGGAATATCAACTCTTGTGGACTCAACGTCAACCTTTGATGTAATCAAATAGTTTCCAATATATCGACCATTCTGATACACATCTACAAATTCACTTTCCGGTGTATAAGGCATTCCTGCATCTGCAGCCATATCAAAAATCAGTTTGTTTCTGATTAATGACTGGTCAAAATTATTGGCAAGAAGTGCCCATTTTTTAGATTTCGCCATTCCATACAATGATGTTTTCTTTCCTAATTTTAAGTTGTATGGATATTTGCAAAATGCAGCAATTTCCTGTGTAGCATTCCACGAAGAGTTACCTCTTCCTTTAATCTGTGCAAGTTCCACATTTGCTGCTTTTCCTTTTTTATTTACATACACAATAGTTCCTGAATCCGTCGCTGTATGCTTTGCGCTTTTATTCACAGCATCAAGACTACCTGAAGCTGTAGTAATAAACATGGTATTAATATTTTCTGACTGATATACTTTAATTTTGTACTCATTGTTATTGGCAGTAAGGGTAAAATCTCCGCCACCTTTAAATGCACTAGTTGCTTTTCCACTTTCAATTACGGTACTTCCAACCTTTACTGTGCCGCTAAAGGTATGCCAAACAACAAGTTTACTTAAGTCCACTGCTGTTGGTAGATACAAATAATACTTTCCACTGGAAGCTTTTTTGCGCCATTTAATTGCATCATAAGTATTATTATCGCTGTAAGAACTACCATCTACCCACAACTGATTCGATCCACCTTTTGTGACGATATCAGGTGCGGCGATTGTTTCTGTTGCCGCCATTAAAGCAAGACTTCCCTGTGGCAATAATGTTACGATGCATGCAAGCACCACCCAAAATGCCATCAAGCGTCTTGTAAGACGTCGATTAAAACTCAATGATTTTCCCATCGCACACTTCCTCCTTTAAACTTATGTTCTCGTCATCATCTTAGAACATACCTTGGAACGCCTTTTTGGCGCATAGTTACACTTCTCTCTTTTTGTGTTATTTTTACATATTTCCTGTCACTATCATTAATTTACTATTTTTGCTATATTTTCTCAACCTTCCGTTTTTACGCCTTTTCCACACTTTATACTCTTGTAACAAAATAAAAAAACTTGTTTTCTACTAAGCACAAAGAAAACAAGCCTTTATTCGCATTAATCACTAAATTTCACTTAATAAATATACCCAAAAAATTAATATTAAGTATATACTAAAATACCTATTTTTTGCAAAACTATAGCCACCTGTGCATACACAAGTGGCTACAATCCATAACATTTATTGTTATGCTGTAATTATAACTTCTTAAAGTTAGATACAACCTTTTCAAATTCAACAGATACTTCGTGATTCTTATCTGTTTCTTCACGAATTCCTTCAAGTGCTGTTACCAAATCAGATGTACTTTCTGCTGCCTGAACGATACCCTGTGCACTTTCATCCACACCTACTGAAATATCATTCAATCCACTGTTCATACCCTGAACTGTATGTTCAATCTCATTTGTATTTGCTGAAACCTGTGCAATAATCTGATTTACACTTTCTGCATCTTCTTTATACTGATCTACAACAGAAACAAAATTGTCATAGTCTTTCATAACCTTCTCATCTACAAATGATAACAATTCCTCAGCACTTGCAGACAACTTACGAACTGCCTGTGTTACAAGATCACTGATTGACTGAATGTTATTTGCTGTAGCTGTACTGTTTTCAGCCAATGTACGAATTTCATCAGCAACAACCGCAAAACCTTTACCGGCTTCTCCTGCTCTGGCAGCCTCAATAGATGCATTCAAAGCAAGTAAGTTTGTCTGAGAAGCAATATCCAAAATATCTCCTGTAAGGTCATTGATTTTCTCAACGCTTGTACTATCTTCCACAGCACCCTCTAAATCTGCACGAATAGTATCCATTGTTTTACTTGTATCATTCTTACCTCTAATCGTAGTTGCATGCATTTCCCCGGCTCTGACTTTAATCTCATCTACAAGTTTTCCACCTTGGTTCACCTGTTCTAGCATTTCTTTTACCTGATTTAATACTACATCACTACCACCTGCAATTTGTGTAAGTGTTGCAGACATTTGTTCCATACTAGCAGACATCTGTTCCATAGTTGCTGAAACGCTATTTGCCACATCATTTGAATTACTGATTTCAGAACGAACTTTCTCAGCAGAATCTCTCATTGATAATGCATTTCCCTTTAATTTAATCATTACACTCTGTAACTGTCCTAAGAATACATTAATACCTTCTGCCATTCGACCTACTTCATCGGAAGATTTTACAGGAATACGTACAGTCAAATCTCCTTCGCCCTGCTCAATCAAATCTACAACTCTGTTTAATTCTTTTCCAGCAAGACTTGCCGGTCCAACAATTGTCAAGCGAACAATAATTACAACTGCTGCAAGTAAAAGTAAGCCCACAACTAAACAAACGATGTTAAAAACATTTGCCAGACTAATTCTATCTCCAATGGTATCTTTTGAATCATCCGCTTCCGTAGCAAGCTGACTCTTAAAGGTTGCTTCACCCTCTAATACTTTCGCAGTTACTTCATTAAAGCTTCCAACTGCCTGTTTTGCAGCAGTAAAATCTCCACCAGATGCGCTCTGCACCATACTGTTTGCCAATTCAACAAAACTATCAATGGTAGTACTCCAATCTGAATATGCTTTTGTCAAATCTTCACCATCATACTCTTTAATCAAACCATCCAATGTTGTCTTATGATCAGAAACTGTCTGCAAACTATTAACAACACCTTTTAAATAACTCGTCGCATTTGGATCATCACTTTTGAAGTATGCAAGATATGCATATAATTGAACCTGAAGGAAGCTTCCGGCTACTGTGCCCTCTTCATCCTCCATATCAACCAAATACTCCATTTTTTCATTCTGATCTTTGATTTTTCCCATTTCTGTCACATTGACACACAAGATTGCCATCAATGATAAACCTAAAATCAACAAAATTGAATACACTTTCAAGCCAATACTTTTAAACATAGTCTTACCCCCTTAAAATTTCGTGCCAATGCATCCGTTTAATCATTTTCCCAAACGAATAATCATGTCAAACTATGCATCGCCAGTCACCTAATTGCCTCATCTATAATTATATCCAAAATATGGAGATTCGACAATTACAATAAGTTTAAAAAAGTATTACAAAAGGCTGAAAAATAGCAAACTGTGTACTCACTCAAAAATAGAATTAACGTTTTAACTGTAAAACACTAACTTCTTCCCCATTCATTCTCCTCTGAATGGTATCTTAATTCTGAGTAGCACATTGTTTTTTTCAGCCTTTTTTATATTTTTATGCATTGGCACATTTCCCATGATCTAAGTCACAGAATGAAAGTGCAACGATTGTTTTAACCTAATTTACCTGTTTTACTTCCCTTTGCTCCTGAGAAAGAATTCTGGTTAAGAATGTTTGTATCAAATGAGAATGTCAAACTATCTTCCTCCCTCTTTCTCTTAAGACAAAGCTGTATCATGCGGTCCAATAATTCTTTGTAAGGAACTCCGATTGGCTCCCACAAATAGAACGACAATGAACCTGGAATTGTATTAATCTCATTGAAATAAAGGTTTCCATTTGCCTCATCAATCATAAAGTCAATTCTTGCCACACCGTTACAGCCTAACTTCTTAAATGACTTCACTGCCATATCCTGTACTTCTTTTCTCTTTTCAGGTGTAAGTTCTGCTGGAATCTTACGTGAAACGCTTGCCATTCCCTTAGAACCGCCATTCTTTGAATTATTGCTCAAATACTTATCTTCATAACTTAAAATGTCCTTTGTATGAAGTGGCTCTTCACACTCTGAAGCAATGGCATCATTTTCATCACCAAGGACTGCACAGTTAATCTCTCTAAGCTCTGTAATGGCATGCTCAATAATAACCTTCTTTGCATATGCGAAAGCGTCATCGATAGATTTTGTCAACTCAATCTTATCTTTTGCCACGCTGATACCTACGCTGGAACCTAAGTTTACAGGCTTAACGATTACCGGATAACCAATTTCTTTTTCCACGCTTGCAATCATAGTATCAATGTCAGCGTAATCTGCTGTTGTGAAATTCAAACAATCAAGTACCGGAATACCATTGTCTTTAAGAACAGCCTTTGTCACATATTTATCCATACCAACTGCTGATGCAGTTACGTCACATCCTACAAAAGGAATTCCAACGGTTTTTAAATATCCCTGCAATGCACCGTCTTCTACATTTGTACCATGAACGATTGGGAATGCAATATCGATATCTATTGTTAAATTCTTACCTAGTTTTTTCATTGGATACTGTACAAGGGAAACCTGATTTCCTTCATTTACCATAATCACACGCTGGGATTTTGAAAGCAATCCCTTGATATCTTTATAGTTTTCGATGTTTCCAATCTCATCTCCAACATACATTTCATTATTCTTTGTCAAGTAAACCGGAATTACTTCGTATTTATCTGTATCCATGCTCATAATCGCCTGAATACCAGAAATAATAGAAACTTCATGTTCTACGCTCTTACCACCAAACATCATTGCAACTCTTGTTTTCATAGGTCTAACTCTCCTTTAATAATTGTCCGGAAGGTCATTTTCCAACAAGATAAACTTGTGTCCTTCCTCTTTAATACTATATGCAAATGATAACGCATCTTCCAAAGTATCATATACATGACATTTTTCTTTTGCAAAACCGCTATCTAACACGCCATTTTCAATAGGTTTTGTGTGTTTTCTTCCCACAAGCAAAATATAATCACAACATTTTGCCGCATAGGTACCAAACTTATAGTTAAACTCATCTTCTTCTTTTCCAAGTTCCACCATACCCGGTGTCACAAGAATACGAACACCGTCAAACATGGCAAGTGTCTCTACCGCTGCTTTTGAGCCTACCGGATTTGAATTGTAAGCATCATCAATAATGGTCACATTTCCACGCTCAATCATCTGCAAACGGTGTGCCACCGGCTGTATTCTACGAACCGGCACACGAAGTTCTTTTAAAGAAATACCCATCTTATGGGCAATAGCAATGGCACCAACTACATTGATTACATTGTGTTCTCCAACCAAACGCATCTGGAACTGTTCCTTCTCACCTTCCGGCGTCGTAACAGTAAACTCGGTACCAAGCTGGGAAAGCTTAATGTCTGAAGCTCTGTATCCTTCTCCATCGCTGCTTGTGCGATAGAAAATGGTGTTTTTATATTTGTCAGCATTTCCAACCACGTATTCATTATCACCATTTAAGAATAACATACCATCCGACGGCAATGCATCTGCCAACTCGTATTTTGTTCCGATGATATTGTCCATATTGAAAAATGTTTCTAAATGCTGTGGTCCGATGGATGTAATCACACCATGATGTGGATGTACGATATCACAGATTTCCTTAATATCTCCCACATGTCTTGCTCCCATCTCACACACGAAAATCTCATGCGTAGATTTTAAAGACTCTCGAATTGTCTTTACAACACCCATTGGTGTATTGTAACTCTCAGGAGTAATCAATGTATTAAACTTATCCTGTAACAATGTATGCAAATAATATTTTACGGATGTTTTTCCATAGCTTCCGGTAACTCCGATAATTTTCATATCAGGAACCGAACGAAGCATCTTCTTTGCATCATTGATATAATAATTGGTAACCATTTTTTCCATTGGGCGGTTAATCAAGTTTACCAAAAGCAATGCAAATTCCTGTAAAAATGTAAGAATGGCAATGGTTCCAACTACGTATTCTTCTCCTAAGAACAAATAAACAAGTGTAGTAATTGCGATGTTTAAAATAAGATTTGTAACTACCTGTCTCTTCACACGCATTGTATACACAAGTTTCTTTTTCGTATTGGAAGTTTTTAAATACCAATAATATTTACAAAGAATTGCGTCTACAACTAACACTAAAGCAACTGTTGTCTCATGATGAACAAATAAAGAAACAGCTCCGGCAAGTAATACCACAATAAGTAATCCTTGCTTTCTCCAGTTTTTCTTAATCCATCCCACATGTTCCATATTTTTATATCCCATCAACTGGAACATATGCAGATTATATCTTGCCACCAACAAAAATGTCAGCACACCAACTACAATTCCTATGATTGTCATAATCGTCAATACCATGGTTGTTCTCCTACTCTGTTATATTAAAATATGAATGCATAATATTCCTAAATATCACCGGTTGCTCTAAAAAGCAATAATGTCCGGTACCTTTAATCACCGCAAGCCCTGAATTTGGTATCAGTTCCTCCATCTTCTTTGCGTCCGAAATCGGAGTAGCAGTATCTAAATCTCCCCATATAAGCAGTGTATCCTGCTTAATGGTCGGAAGTAAATGTGTCAAATCTTCATTTACTGCTTTCACCATGCACTGTCTCATCATCGGTGAAGCATTTCTATAGTCAGCAGAACCTTGTTTTCCCTTCCATTCGTCAATGAGATTTGGACAAATGGCATAGGCAAGCTTCATGTTGACGATTTTCTTAAGTATCTTATATTTCTTAATCTTCCACTTCTGCTTTGCGGTCTTCTTTGGCATAATTCCGGCACTATCCATCAGGACAATACGCTGAATCTCAAAAGGCAAATTATCACGGTTTGCCAACTTGATAATGACACGCCCGCCGTAAGAATGACCTAAAAGTGTTGCTTTTTTTATGTTAAGTGCCTGCATAAACTTCTCAAAAAAGTCTGCGTAATCGCTGACACTCCATGCTTCTCTCGGCTCATCACTGCCACCAAAGCCCGGAAAATCAAACTGGATTACCTTTAGTTTACTGTTTACACAAGCTGCCACCGAATCATACACGGCAAGTTCTGTCCCCCATCCTTGAAGAATGACAAGGACTTCCTCACCAGTTCCGGTTTCTTTATAATTAATCTTATATCCATCAATCGTTATTTCCATGGTTCATAACCTTTCTGTGCATATTCATTTTCCTCATTCCATGCACCAAACGTTATTATAACACACTGTTCCTAGAATGTCATTGTACAATTTTCTGATTATGTCTTACACTTTCTGTTATTTCGTTAAGCAATTTAATTATTCAAGATTCGTTTTATTAGTTTCTTTACACTATTTTTTCATCACTTTCAATTGTGATAAATTAATTTTTTATCGTTTTGCAATAAATCATTGTTGACAATCAATATTTATCATACTATACTAAAAATGAACTTTCGGAGAATTTCATCCCCATACTTTTGAATAAAGGGGACTCCGAGAGAACATAACATTTTAAAGGAGGATTTATCATATGGAACAGAAAACATTAGCAACATGGCTTAAATGTATTATTGTAGGCGTAGGATTATGCGGATTTGCGCTGTATTTCGTAGTTTGTCCGCTCTTTGGACAATCTCTGATCTCAGAGGATGATCATGATTTTTACACCAGATTTCTACCATATCTGGTATTCCTTTGTATCAGCGGAATTCCATGTTATATAACACTTGTTTTAGGTTGGAAAATATCAACCAATATCGGAAAAGGCGAAGCATTTTCACAGGCAAATGCAACTCACTTAAAACGCATAGCTTGGCTTGCAGCAGGTGACAGTTTATTTTTCTTCGCAGGAAATATTGTTTTGTTGCTGGTAAGCGTAAGCCACCCGGGCATTTTATTATTGTCGCTTTTAGTTGTATTTGTTGGTATTGCTATCGCGGTAGCGGCAGCTGTATTGTCACATTTGGTGCATAAGGCGCAAATGCTTCAGGAACAATGTGATTTAACGATATAAGGAGGTTGCTATGGGAACAAATATTGATGAAGATGAATTAAATGGCGAACTCATTTTTAATATAGATGTGATGCTTGCCAAGCGAAAAATGAGTGTTACAGAACTTGCAAATAAGGTAGGAATCACACTTGCAAATATGTCCGTATTAAAAAACGGCAAGGCAAAAGCTTTAAAAATTTCCACATTGATAAAAATTTGCGATGCCTTGGACTGCCAACCGGGAGACATATTAGAATTACGCAGAAAATAACAGGGGGAATACTTTTGAAGAAATTTATTCTTATTATTGTTTGCATTTTATCTATGAAACTTCACGCGGAGCGTTTATCTCAGGCGGAGATCCCCCCCGACTGAGATAAACTTCAAACCGTCGTGTTTCCCCTGGTTTTCACAAATATTCCATTATTCTTACACTATTTTTC